>CAJXBG010000258.1 GCA_913050215.1 uncultured Gammaproteobacteria bacterium | reverse complement strand
GTACGGCACGATTACTATCCCGCATTTTCTGGTCGCGAAGATGCGCTTGTGCTGATGAAAGAGCTGTAATCGTCCTAAAAGACAGCGCAAGTTTCAATATTTCCGCTGCGGATCACTTTGGTTGTGACAATGAAATGCTTTCGGCGCTAGAATAGCGCCTTTTTTGCAGCGAGCCGTCTTTTGTATCGTTTGCAGCCTGGAGTAGTAGTTTTGTCGGAAGTTCAGTCAACAAACGAAATCATGAACCGTCGTACTTTTGCGATTATCTCGCACCCCGATGCGGGAAAGACGACCATCACGGAAAAGCTGCTGTTGCTGGGACGCGCTATTCAGTTGGCTGGAACAGTCAAATCTAAAAAATCCGATCGTTACGCAACTTCTGACTGGATGGAAATGGAGAAGGAGCGGGGAATATCTGTCACAACCTCTGTGATGCAATTTCCTTACAAGGGTAAAGTAGTGAATCTGCTTGATACTCCTGGCCACGAAGACTTCTCTGAAGATACCTATCGAACCTTGACGGCCGTTGACTCCGTTTTAATGGTGATTGACTGCGCCAAGGGTGTTGAGGATAGAACCGTAAAACTGATGGATGTTTGCCGGCTGCGCGACACACCGATCGTGAGTTTTATCAACAAAATGGACCGGGAAGTTCGAGACCCAATTGAGGTGTTAGACGAAATAGAAGAAGTGCTCGATATCGGTTGCGCGCCGATAACTTGGCCTATCGGCATGGGGCAAAATTTTAAAGGTGTTTATCACCTCTATGATGACGAGGTTCATCTGTACAGGGCGGGCAACAGCGAAACCCTGTTTGAGACAGAAATCATAAAAGGTATAGAAAGTCCGGAAGCAGCGGTCGCGCTGGGGGACATGATTGATGATCTAAAGGATGAGATTGAATTGGTCCGTGGTGCTAGCCATGAGTTTAATCGAGAAGATTTTCTTGCTGGTAAGTTAACGCCTGTTTATTTTGGTACTGCGCTAAGAAATTTTGGAGTGCAGCAGATGTTGGAAGGCTTTGTTGAATTTGCGCCATCTCCTCTGGCGCGAGATTCCAGTGCTGGCATAGTTGACCCTGATGGCGGTAAGTTTTCGGGTTTTGTGTTCAAAATTCAGGCAAATATGGACCCAAAACATCGGGACAGAATCGCTTTTATGCGGGTTTGTTCGGGTAAGTATGAGCAGGGTATGAAAATGAAACACGTCCGACTCGGCAAAGATGTTCGAATAAGCGATGCCGTGACATTTCTTGCGGGCGAACGTTCTCAGGCGGAGACGGCATGGTCTGGTGACATCATTGGTTTGCATAATCACGGCACGATTCAGATCGGAGATACCTTCACGGGTGGCACCGATTTCAGATTTATGGGTATTCCCCATTTCGCACCCGAACTCTTTCGTCGAGTGCGATTGCGCGATCCGTTAAAGAGCAAACAGTTGCGCCAGGGATTAACACAGTTATCAGAGGAAGGTGCAACGCAGCTTTTTATGCCAATGGCAAATAACGACCTTATTCTGGGTGCGGTGGGTGTGCTGCAATTTGATGTTGTCGTCTACCGGCTGAAAGATGAGTACAAGGTCGAGTGTAATTACGAGGCGGTCAATGTAAACACCGCACGCTGGATAGAATGTGATGATGTGAAAATGCTTGAGGACTTTAAGCGTAAGGCCGCGGCTAACCTATCCGTTGACGGTGGCGGGCACTTGACTTATCTGGCGCCTACACGAGTGAATTTGAGCCTCACGGAAGAGCGTTGGCCAGACATCACATTTCGTGCGACGCGGGAAGTCAGTTAGCGCAAGGGCTGCTAGGGTTTATATATCTTTGCAGGGCCATCACTTGTATCGATGATCCACAGTGTAAAAGCAAGCTATCAGGACGGTACGATACTTACCGACTCACACCATGTCTTCGTAGGGGTTTGGCACCTCGAGTGAAATGCTGCGTTTGAGACCTGGTATCTGAATTTCGGTATCGCTTAATGTCAGTTCTGTGCCATCCACAACGCC
>CAJXBG010000257.1 GCA_913050215.1 uncultured Gammaproteobacteria bacterium | reverse complement strand
GTTTCAATCTTGCCTCCTCAACACGACGGGCAAAGATGCGGGTATTTGTCGACAGACACTTCTTTCAAGCCAAATACGACTACTATGAAGAGTGGAAAAAACTAAGCGAACGATTATCCCCCGGTAAACATCGGGACGACTACGCGGCAATCGCACTACAGGCCATTTTACCAATTTTTCGCTCAACATCAGGCGCTTGCTTCATAAATGACAATGGTTACTCACGCAACGCTTTCTCCACAGGCATGAACGCTGAACTCCGGCCGATCGACATCACAGAACACCAGCAATTTTTCGACAAGATGTTCGCAGAGGGTTGGATATACGTTCCTCAGGCAATCGAACCAGATAAGGCGAAATACAACGACCTGATACCACCAAATTTATGTGCAAATGACGATGTACTTTTTATTTTACCGCTGAATGGTGATGAGAAGGTCAAAGGTTTTTTGATCGTCGCAAATGATCAAAGCACCGCGCTCTCACACAGCCCATCTCAAAAAGAGTATTTCAACTGGGAAGACTTCCATTTGCTCAAACTCGTAGGCAAGCAGATCAGTAATTTTGTCGAATACCAAATGCTGATGAACGATCGCATGGTGACCCAGCAATTTGACGCGTATCACCAATTTACCACCTTCGTAATGCATGATTTGAAAAACCTGATTGCTCAACAGGCGCTTGTCGTCCAGAACGCTTCCAGATTTATGCATAACCCAGAATTTGTGGAAGACGCGATGGAGACAATCGCGCACTCAGTTAAAAAGATGAACCGAATGGTGCTAAAACTTAACTCAAAAAGTGCCATTGATCTGGATAAACGGGAGTTTGAGCGGGTTTCACTGGCAGCGGTGATTGATGCATCGCTTACTAGGTGCGACCAAAATAAACCGATGCCTACAGTCATCGAACCGATAGGGAATATATTCGTGGCTGCAGATTTTGAGAATCTGACGATGGCCTTTACGCACCTTCTGAGTAATGCTCAGGAAGCCACTCAGAACGATGGGAAAATCGACATTCAAGTGTCGGAATACGACTCGGAAGTAGCATGCAAAATCACGGATAGCGGCGAGGGCATGGATCAGGCGTTTATTGATCATCGATTATTCAAACCCTTTGATTCAACGAAAAAGACACTCGGCATGGGAATCGGCGCATACCAGTATCAACAGATTTTAACCAATATCGGCGGCCGAATTTCAGTAACAAGCCAACCAGGAGAAGGAAGTTGTTTCACAGTGACATTACCCATCGCCGCGGATTAAACCGCAAGCACAGATCGGGCAACTTAGGCATTTTTATTATTCTGTCATTTTTCTACATTACGCTCTCTGGATGCCAAGCTACTCCCTCGCCCAATGCAACCATGGACACCTCGAAAATCATCGACCCAACGAGCGAAGGTTTACTCGAACAATACGTCATCGGTGTTGGGGACTCGTTGCAAATTAGTGTTTGGCGTAATCAAGATCTTTCCGCGAGTGTCGTTGTACTTCCCAGCGGTGATATTTCGGTACCGCTTGTGGGCGACATCAAAGCGGCAGGTTCAACCACTGAGCAATTGGCTGACACAATTTCTAAGGGGCTCGATAGCTTCGTTCGCCAGCCTTCGGTCACTGTTTCAGTGCTGAGTGCTGTTAGTGCAGAATATCTTCAAAGAGTCCGAATAACTGGCGCCGTAAATAACCCTCTTTCAATTCCCTATCGTCGCGGACTCACTGTATTAGACTTTGTGCTTCAGGCAGGAGGCTTAACGCCTTTTGCAAATGCAGACAGAGCATTGCTCTATCGTCAGGAAGAGGAGGAATTGAAGGTCTACCCTGTAAGGCTTGATGACATTCTCGCTAAAGGGGACCTCGAAACGAATTACGCTCTGCTGCCTTCAGATATCATCACTGTCCCCGAAAATAGCTTCTAAGAATGAACGCCCTAATATTCCAGTACATTCAGGAAATCCACAAACAGCTGAAAATTAGAACGCTATGGCTGATTGCGGGTGGAGCACTGATCA
>CAJXBG010000256.1 GCA_913050215.1 uncultured Gammaproteobacteria bacterium | reverse complement strand
TTTTGGGATTGAGGGTCTCCGCTGAACGCGAGGGTGTTGACGCTAAGGCAATCGCGGCAGAGATAGCAAACGGTTTGATTAGGCTTTGATAGAATCCGCTTAGTCGTCATTCGTTCGTTGAGCAGCATTTGGTAATATAGGCTCTACGTTCTTCCAGGTTCTATTAGTGTGTTGCCGACATCAATCACCTTTTTGGCGCTTGTCGCTTCAGCATCGATTTTTTTGGACAGCACCCAAATTATTTTTTAGTGCGCATCGAACTTTGCCCAAAACGATGATTCACGCTCGTGTCTAACTCTCAGTTCATCAAGGTACCGTTCATGACTTGGAAACGAATCGAATGTATCAACCTCGGGTGCAACGGCATCACAGTCATTTAGGTGATCCGCCGCATGCCCGTATCGCGACGCACGACCCTCAATAAGGACGAAGGTGATCATTGTTCGCCAAAGCAATGTCGCTGCGAGTGGATGTCGTTCTCTAAGAGCATCAGCTGCCGTTGTAAGCAACTCATATTGGTCACCGTCCAGTTCATCAGCGCGTGCCTTTACCAATTGGGCAGCTGTCGATAAATCCGACCACTTCAAGCAGAAATGCAGAGCTCGCAGAACATCAGGATAGGTTAGTGCATAAGCGCGGGCGCGATCTTCAGCTTCAACATCCTCAAAATCGGGTAGTCCTTTCAGAAAAGCGCGCAAGTGATCGACGCTCAGTCTATTCTCAAAACAAAGCCAACGGTGTGCTTGTGCGCCATTATGGCGACCAAGTACCATCAAGGTCGAGATATAAGCATCATCCCATTGTTCTTGACCAAAGCTGTCCCCATCATCTGCAACATTACTTAAAAGTACCAAAGCGTCCTTGGCTTTGCTATCTTTAAGCAAGAGCATAGCAACCTCGGCAGCGACGACCTTGTTACGTAGGTCTTCTGACGAATACTGCCCGATATAGGCATCGGTATCCCCACTCGCTGTTGCAATTTCTTGTAGGCATTGCTGAACAAAGCGCTGCTTCCGCTCGGCGCTGTGATCTGCCTCGCCCCGTAATTCACGCAAGAAGAGAATAGCCTCATGTTCAACTTCTGATTCAAAGGGCGGTGAGTCAGCAAAGCGCTCAACATGCGCCTTGAGATATGACAAACCCGCCTCGCCAAGCGTGGGTGCCAAAATGCTAATGATCCCGTCCCATTCGCCATATCTATTGTCAGAAACTATTCTCCAAACACTATCGGCAAGTGTTTCAGCATCAATATTTGTGCAAGGCGCGATATCCGAAAAATGCAGGATTGCAGACTGGAAGACCTCACCAATATCACCGCGGCGGTCATCTGTGCGTTCATAAAGCGACGGTGCGATTTCGATAAATTGCCACAAAAGATTAAACGCTGTTATCGGATCGTCTGGCGCAATTTTATTGACGATCATCACTACCTGTGTGTCGAGGTCTTTTACCAGCGCTTTGCGTTTACGCCAGCTTACGAAGCTTTTGGATTTGCGTAGGGAGGTAAGCCGTTTGCGGACTTCATGAGCAAGTTCTGTTGCACCGAGATTATGGCTCAGTTCGAGACGCAGACGGCGTTTGATATCTGCGCTGCCTTGGCTGACCTCTATTAAAAGATCGGCCAGGCGATCAGAGCCAAGATCGGCAAGATTGGCCTTGTTTAGGGTTTTCTTAGACATGCGTTTAACTTAGCCGTTTTGTACAGCGCCGCCAGTGGAAAGCGGGGCCACTTAGCTAAATCGCTTAAGTTGAGCCGCAGGACCATGTACCAGGGATCCCAATCCTAGGGCCCCGCGTCTCGGACCATGGGCCTTTAATATTAGCCCTGTAAATTTATTTGGTAACACCACTTCTACTGACACCTCAATTACAAGCTGAACCGTGCCGCTGCTCTTACTGAGTGGCGTCAGCTGCGTTCAGCATAGGTTCCTGCATTCCGCAGTAATCTGAGGTCAGTTCGAATTCGTCTGACAGCACCCTTTTCTAACAATAATGGCTTGGCACTTTTATGCGCATACATGAATCCACCAATGATTTTTCCCTCGAACTCATCTGAATATCTCATTCCCTTCGGCATTTTTGCGTCTCCTTTACTTCCAAATTTACCAA
>CAJXBG010000255.1 GCA_913050215.1 uncultured Gammaproteobacteria bacterium | reverse complement strand
GACGAACAAATGTTGCAGCAAGCTATAGAGACCTTGTCCTCGCTATCACCACTGCCGCAAAAAGAACCAGAACAGCAACCCGCCGCTCTGGTTCGCCACTAACCACTGACATCACACGCGTCAAATGATGTGCTTATGGATACAGTCTCCTTTTCACCGGATCATCCGCTCAGTGATCGCCCCTACCGTCTGTAGGCTAGTAGGTCAGTGACCACTCAGACATTGACCATTTTCTACCGAAAAGCTATCACCTTGACTTCCCGATGTGAAAAAAGCCTGAATAAGATTCGTTGGCAATCTGGCGAAATTTTGATTTAGAGTACTCATCTAGCCATATTAATAACTTTTAGCTGTGTAAACTCAGCTAGACCTTCCTCTCCCAGTTCGTTTCCGAGTCCGGACTGTTTCGCTCCGCCAAATGGAATTGCTGGATCCAACTCAGCGTGTTTATTGATCCATATGGTCCCAGCGTCCATCTTCTCTGCTAGCGCGTACGCTTTATCGAGGTCAGCCGACCACACAGATCCGCCTAAACCCCAAGGCGAAGCATTAGCTCGTTCGATGACTTCATCGTAGTTAGAGAAACTCATAACGGGCAACACTGGACCAAACTGCTCTTCATCAACCAACCGCGAGCCTTCACTAATGTCACGGACGATTGTTGGTCGGATAAAGAACCCCGCTTGATCAGGCACTTCGCCACCGGCAATGACGTTACCGTCGGTTTTCGCCTCTTCAATCAGTTCTTTTACTCGGTCGTATTGCATTTTATTTTGCAGCGGCCCTAGCTTGGTACCTTGCTGAGAACCATCTCCGATGACTGTTTCGTTGGCAATCGTTGCAAGCTCGTCACAAACTTCATCATAGATATTTTCGTGTACATAGAGTCTTTTCATCGCAATACATACTTGGCCGCTATTTTGGAAAGCACTTTCAAACAATTTCGGCGCCGTTTCTTTAGGATTCACGTCATCCATCACAATACCGGCATCGTTACCACCTAACTCAAGCGTGATACGTTTCAGCAATCCGGCAGCTCCTGCCATGACCTTCGCGCCCGTCGCAGTGGAACCAGTAAAGGAAATTTTACGGATATCGGGGTGAGCGGTCAGTGGTGCGCCAAGATCATTAGCATCTGTAATAATGTTGAGTACGCCAGCTGGGACAATATCTTTAATCAGTTCGCCCAACCGTAACGTGCTCAATGGCGTTGTTGGTGCTGGCTTCAACACCATGGTGTTACCAGCGATCAAGGCTGGCGGCACTTTAAAAGCCATTAGGATCAAGGGGAAATTCCAAGGTACGATAGCACCGACGACGCCGAGTGGTCTGCGGTGTGCCTCAACCCTTCTGCCGTCAGAATCATCGATTACCTTTACGGGTAGATCCAACGACATAAAATAGCGGAAAAAAGCGGCCGTGCCGAAGACTTCGCCCGTTGCGTCCGCAAGAGGCTTACCCTGTTCTTGAGTAAGCAGCTGCGCCAATTCGGTTGCATTCGCTTCGATAACATCTGCAATGGCGCCGATGACTTTCTTACGTTCCTCAATACTTGTTGCACTCCAAGCAGGAAATGCTTCTTTAGCAGCGGCTACGGCGACGTTTAGCTGCGCTTCGGAGGCTTTTGGACATTCGACGATGGCTTCTTCTGTGGCAGGATTTATAACTGTCATGGCCTCATCGCCAGAGACTAATTTGCCTTTGATTAGTAATTTGTAATCGCCCATTGTTCTTCCTCCAAAAAGTGAAGCCGACATCATAGGCAAACCTCGCCTAAATCGCCATTCCGCAACTCAATCTCTTTGCGGTTGCTAATCCAAAAATTCTCGATCATCTCGAACCGCAACCACCACCGACTCATCCAGCGACAGCTCTCCAATCCTGAAAAATTGCTGGGTAAACAGACAACTCACCTCTGCCCGACCTTTGAATCAACAGAGACCACTCAGACATTGACTATTTTCTGCCAAAAGCTACCACCTTAACTTCCCGATGCGAAAAAAAGCCTGAATAAGATACTTTGGCAATCTGGCGAAAATGTGGTTTAAAGTACTTACCTACACGCATGCAATCTACAAGGGACTTGTGCAATGCAGTACCACCTGAATGGTTTCAAACCGGGTAATTAT
>CAJXBG010000254.1 GCA_913050215.1 uncultured Gammaproteobacteria bacterium | reverse complement strand
GCCGCGTTACCGGCGAAACATCGTCCCGTGGTAATGCCGATGCGAGGAACAAGGCCGCTGAGATCACCGTAGAGTTGAAAAGCCAAACAATCGAGACCGGCGATACCGGCACCATCGGTGTCTCCGGGGCGGCCACCACCGCCTTCAGCGATCAATACAACTGGGAGTCGAAGCTCCTTTGCCAGTTCGAACATACGATCTTTCTTACGATGATTTTGCAGTCCTTGCGTGCCAGCCAGCACCATATAGTCGTAGGACATCACCACGCACTGAGTATTAACCTCGGGCATCTGCCCCGCAAAGTAGTCAGCGTTGACGCTACCAATACCCGTGATCATGCCGTCCCGGGCGGTGTTCCGCATCAGATCATCAACTTTGCGTCTTCGTCGCTGTGCTGCAATCGTTAGAGAGCCGTACTCGATGTATGTTCCTGGATCCAACAAGTCCTTCAGGTTTTCTTCCGCTGTTCTGTGATTGGTGCCGTGACGTTTGGCAACTGCCTCGGGCCTAGACGCATCAAGACCAAAGGCGAGCCGCTCCTTTGCCTCGGCAAGGTCGGGTCGGATATGGTCGATGTCATAAGTCGTTTCGGAAGTCTCTTCTTTTACTGTCACCTCTGCTTCTTCAATGAGCATTAGCAGATGATCTTCATTCACTGCTTCGTTGGGCATCACGAGCACAGACTCGACAATGCCGCTGGTTGGCGCACTGATGACATGTTCCATTTTCATGGCATCCATAATGAGCAATTGCTGACCTTGATAAACCTCATCACCTTTTTCGATATTAATTTCGATGATCGTGCCTTGAAGCGGCGCGGTAATTCCGGATGTGCCGGAAGGAATGTCAGTGGGTACCTTTGGCAGAGTTGCCGCTGCTGCCGTTTTCTCCTGTTGAATAAATCTTGCGGTATGATTCCCTGCTTTAGCGAGTTCGAGCAGGTGATCATCAACATAGCGCGTGTAAATGGTATTTGATTCGAAATCTGTGCCGGATAATAGATTAAGGATAAAAGGGAGGTTGGTGGCTATTCCTTCAATTCTAAATTCTGAACATGCTCGATAGGCTTTTCTCGCGGCAACAGCAAAATCGCTGCCGGGGGTATAGGTAACAAGCTTTGCCAATAGTGAGTCATATCTTGGAGAGGTTGCGTATCCTGCATAACCGAAGCTGTCAATTCTAATGCCGGCGCCCGCCGGTGGTTCAAAGACACTGATGCGGCCACCTGTAGGTTTAAACAGGCCGTCTTCCATCAGGGTTTCCATATTGATTCGGCATTGTATGGCATATCCCTTGGGTAAATCAGGTTCCAGTGCTAGCCCGACCTGCTGAATACTTTTACCCATCGCAATACCAATTTGTGCCTGTACAAGATCGGTGTTTGTGACCTCCTCGGTCACAGTATGCTCGACCTGTAGCCTTGGGTTTGCCTCTATGAAATAAAAGGTGCCAGGTGCGTTAAGGTCGACTAAAAACTCAAACGTCGTGAGGCTCTTTAGCCCAGACCTCTTTGCCATGCTGAGCGCAGCATCGATAAGTTGTTTTCGCAGCGCAGGCTCAAGTGTGGGAGAGGGTGCTATTTCGACGATTTTCTGATGGTTGCGCTGGACACTGCATTCCCGGTCCCAGAGGTGGGTGACGTTTTCACCATCACCGATGACCTGAATTTCAATGTGTTTTGCGTGTTCAATCAGCGCTTCCACGTAAAGTCCGCTTTCGCCAAACGCAGACATCGCCTCACTTGCGCAGCGCGCATACTCGGCGCTAACGTCGCCTAGGCTATGCACTTGTCGCATACCTCGACCGCCACCGCCGGCAATGGCCTTGATAAGCATTGACGGATTATCGCTATCGGTTGAGTTTTGCAGAGACTGATAGAAATCAAGCGCTTGTTCGAGGCTGGTTTTTTCGTTGGTTCCCGGAACAACCGGGACCTGGCTATTGACCGCAAGTTGTCTCGCTGATGACTTGTCGCCGAATAGAGATAATTGCATGGGTGTCGGGCCAATAAAAACGACTCCGCTTTGCTCGCAGAGTTTTGCGAATTCGACATTTTCACTCAGGAAACCGTATCCCGGATGGATCGCGTCGCAACGGGTTGATTTTGCTGCATCCAAAATTGCTTGTGAGTCAAGGTATGCCGCGACCCCTGTGCCAGGTAATTGGGTTTGCCCATCCGTCTTTTTGACGTGCAGAGAGTTTTCATCGTCCGAGGGATAGACGGCGACAGTTTCTATACCAAGCTCTGCAGCGGCTCGCGCAATGCGAATGGCTATCTCGCCCCGGTTGGCGATTAGTAGTTTCTTCATGGTTAAGGCTCTCCCTTCGACAAT
>CAJXBG010000253.1 GCA_913050215.1 uncultured Gammaproteobacteria bacterium | reverse complement strand
CTCTGGCAATTCCTTCAAGCACGGGTTGCAGTTTCAGGTGCCGAGGATCATCGCGATGCTTGATCGCCGCAGCCTGATTTTTGAAGGCGGCAACGAACAAGAGATCACCTGTCTTGATATCCGGACCACGGTCTGAATCCCTCATTGCAAGACAACCGTTGTAAATCAACGTATCTGGCTCGGCTTCATAACAGTAATTCGCGTGATCTCCCGTCACCTCGATGTAGCGCTGCTTCATTGCCTCGTCATCGAAATGCGTGCCAATAAGGGTGACAATTATGCCGGCTTCTTGCATGGGATCAGCGCCGGTATCCCGAGACCACCAACCGTAGTCATCTATGTCACTGAAGAGATTGCTCATCACTCGTCGTCTGGTCATATTTCTGCTGCCCATTGTTTCAATGAGCGTGGCATGCGCTGTTCGAGCTATGTGAGCATCAAGGCTCGATTGGCCGTTTTTATAGCGCTCGAATACCAGTATTTGATCAGCATTTTGCTGAGACTGCATCGCTTCGTAAGCGAAGGTTTCTGGCTCTCCGAATAAAGCGTCCTCGCCTCGTGCTTGCCAGACATCGAGCCATTGCCCAACATCACTGTTTTCGACGCGCACTTCATACTCGACGAGCGCAGTCAGTGGTGAATGATTCGCCATAAAAGCTCCTAGGCATAGTCTGAAGGATTGGTACTCGGGTAGTGTAAATTGTTCAGCCAGAAAGTCGAAGTGATACGAAGCACTGCGTGCTCGAATTGGCTTGATCGTTCAACCGCTTTGATACCTAACATGACATTGAACGCGGACATTTTACAAGACATCAAAAACCCCGCGACGCTGTCGAGTGCGGGGTTTTTCTTTGCCTAAATTAAACCAATCAGGAAAAACTAAAACCCTGATAGCCCTGAGCAACAACGCCATCACATACTTCACGGTACACGGCGACACCGGCAGCATAGGGCATAAACACCCGCGGCTTACCTGGAATGTTGGCACCCATGTACCATGAGCCGGCCTTCGGGAATAACGTTCCGTTAGCAACTTCATTGACATGAGCGACCCAGGCTTCTTGGGCTCCGGGGTCCGGCTCTACCGACTCATATTGGTTTTCACCCATATGCACCATCATGTCGGTAATAAAGTCGACATGCTGTTCAATTGACACAATCATGTTACTCAACACCGACGGACTTCCGGGGCCGGTAATCAAAAACAAATTGGGGAATTTGTTGACGCCGAGCCCGAGATAAGCCTTTGGACCTTCTGCCCACGTATCATTTAAAGGCACGCCCTCAGTACCTGTGATATTCATTCTCGACAAGGTGCCAGTCATCGCGTCGAAACCTGTGGCCAATACCAGGATGTCAAATCCATAGTCCTCAGCAGTGGTCTTAAGCCCCTGCTCAGTGACGGTTTGCAAAGGACTACTCGCTATATCTACCAGGACGACATTGTCACGGTTGTAAGTCGCATAATAATCAGTGTCGACGCAAATTCTTTTGGTCCCAATCGGATAGCTGGACGGACACAACAGATCCGCGACTTTTGGGTCATTGACGGTTTCACGAATCTTACTTCGAACGAAATCTGCTACTACCCTGTTTGCCTCCTCGGAAGCGATGGTATCGACAAATGCCCACATAAATCGCGCACCGCCAAACTGCCAAAATCTCTCCAGCTTTTCGTGTACTTCTTCAATTGGCGTCTCGAGCAACATTTGCTCGTCCACTTCACGGAACTCATCAGGATTCATCAAGTCACCAAAACTGGTCACTCTCGCCTGTCGGTAGTCATCTCTATGGGTGGGGTAATCTTTCTTATAGTGTTCAACCCAATCTTTGTCTAGTGGCGCATTGTAGGCTGGCACACTGAAGTTCGGCGTGCGTTGAAATACTGTGACGTGGTTTGCCTGAGCAGCAATCACTGGTATCGCTTGTATCGCTGAGGAACCGGTGCCAATGATGCCAACTGTCTTGCCGCCGAAATCGACACCTTCATGAGGCCATTGGCCGGTCATATAGGTTGGTCCAGCGAAGTTCTTGAGCCCCGCAATGTCTGGGTTTTGGGGAGTAGATAGACACCCCGTAGCCATCATACAAAATCGCGCCCTGACCTTGTGACCTTGGTCTGTGGAGACTGACCAACGTTTCGTTTTATCGTCGTAGTTCGCACCCGTCACGCGGGTATTGAACTCGATATCGCGCCGCAGATTGAATCGATCCGTGACATGATTCAAATATTTCAGGATCTCAGGCTGCGTCGCGTAACGTTCGGTCCACTGCCACTCTTGTTCGAGCCCTGGATCGAAGGAATAGGAATAGGCCATACTTTCAGCATCACAACGTGCCCCGGGATAGCGATTCCAGTACCAAGTACCACCCACCCCATCAGCGGCTTCAAAAACCTGTGTGCTCAGGCCTAACTGACGCATCCGGTGCAACAGATATATGCCAGCAAACCCAGCACCCACCACTACAACATCCACCTCACGTGTTGTCATGCGAACCCCCTCTTCCATATATAGTGATCATCC
>CAJXBG010000252.1 GCA_913050215.1 uncultured Gammaproteobacteria bacterium | reverse complement strand
AAATATCAGCGCTAAAATGGCAAAAACAACACCCACCAAAATCGCCAGCAACCATAAAGCACCACGCCATTCGAAGAATACGATAATCCCGGCAAGGAACAGTGGCGCAACCGAGAAACCAAAAGAGACAAATACCCCGCGGATGCCACTCACGAGTCCGCGCCGTTTCACAAACCAGCGCAGCAATACATTTCTGGAGCAGCTGGTCAGAACGCCCTGGCCGAAAAACCGAACACCAAAATAGCCTGTCATAATCAACACAAAAGTGAGAACGAGACCACCGCCGAAAAATGCTGCGATCAAATCCGTGACACTAATAAAAAACACCATGATACCGAGTGCCAGACTGGCGCCCGCAATCATTATTCTGCCACCAAAACGGTCATACCATCGGCCTGCAGCGGTCAGAAACAGAGATGAACCGATGGTGCCCATCAGATAAGCCATCGACAATTCTGTCCGTGAGAGGCCCAGCGCGTCGATGAAAGCATCTGTAAAAACCGCCATCCCCATGGTCTGACCGGGAATACTGAACAAAAAACCTAGCGTACTGAATGCCCAGATAACCCAACCATAGTAGAACGGACTTTTAGCGGGATTAAAGGGCCATGTTGGGGATAACTTCATGTGAAAATCGTAAGACTAAACAAGGTGTTTGAGGGTCACTAGCGGGTACTGTGAAGCATCGCTTCAACGGGTTATCTGGAAGACCCAGCCAAGCAGCACATTATACTTGATTTGTAACAAAACTATCCCAATAATGCGCCGCTTCAAAATCAGTGACCCAGAGCAAGGACATAATGCGAATAGAAGCTATAGCCATCGGTGAAAATGCACCCGAAGATATCAACGTGATCATAGAGGTCCCTGTTGGTGGTGAACCCATCAAATACGAAATGGATAAAGAATCAGGTGCGCTCGTCGTGGATCGCTTCCTCTACACATCAATGCGCTATCCTGGCAACTATGGTTTTGTGCCACACACGCTATCGGAAGACGGAGACCCTATCGATGTCATCGTTTCCAGTACTCGAGCCATCACACCGGGTGCGGTAATGAATTGTCGTCCAATCGGCGTCCTAATGATGACTGACGAGGCCGGTGGTGATGAAAAAATACTCGCCGTGCCTTCACATCAGTTAACCAAACGGTACGACAAGATAAAGAACTTTGATGATCTACCTGAAATCACGCTTCAGCAAATCGAACATTTCTTCGTCCACTACAAAGACCTTGAACCAAACAAGTGGGTGAAAATTGAAGGATGGGGAGATGCCGAACGCGCCAAGACATTTATTCGTGATGCGATAGAAAAACATCGCGAACAAAATGGTTGATCAGCTCATGTCTGTGGAATGGATATGAAGACTGCGCTATTGACCTACCCACAGCAGGTTCACTGGGCTGTCCAATACTTCTGTGCTCAAGGATTTGCTAAGCGCCTAATTCCTGCGATACAGCTTTTCAGTATTCACGATCACAGCATCCACCTCGCCGGACGCCCCCCGGTGAAATTCGACGGAGAACTCACCCGAGTAAAAACCTTGGTGATTGAGGTCGACAAAACGATCTTCTCCAACTTTCGTAAGGATAGCGGGTTCGGCGAGTGGCGAACCATCGCGCAGGTTTAACAGCACGAGTTTGCCATCGATTTCTGTGGCGTAGTAAGACCAATTATGGCCATCGGAGTAGACACTTTCGTATTCAGCATATCGAAGCTTCGTATTAGCCGAAGCAGGGGCGGCGGCAACAGCGCCTACCATATCGTACAGGTTTTTCGTCAAGCTTTGCGGATGATGAAAACTTAGTGGCGCATCAATACTATTTGCGAGAGCTACGATGCCTAGTTTGTTGTGATTGTTCATCAAAAATTCGGCAGTAAAACCCATTAGACCACCGCCATGCATCACAAATTCTTTATTACGGAAATAACCAAAACCCGTGCCACCGAGTTCAAGACTGTTAGATATGAATGTCGCGATTGAAGCCATTGCTGGATTCTGCGCTATGGGGAGAGGAACCCACTGCACTTGCTGCATCTGCGCTAACGTTTTAAGTGATAACAACGTTTCATCGTCTCCACTCAGCGTACGAAAATGCCAACTAAGAAATTTCGCCAAATCCGAGGCGCTGGAGAGCAAGCCAGACGCAGGCAAACCCAGAATACGAGACATTTCCGGAAAGTCACCGCCAACGCGAATACCTCCCAGCATTCTGCTATAGCCGACCACTTGCGACTCGTCCATCTCTCCGGGAAAACCAGATTTATCCATTTCCAACGGTGCGAGAACAAATTCCTGAAGATATTGTTCGTAGGTCAGGTTGGTCAATCTTTCGACAATCAATCCGCCTAGATTCATGCCTAAATTGGAGTATTTGTGGGTGCGATTGGGTTGGAAAAGTAATCTCTGCCCGGGCAACTTCTGTAAAAAAGCATGCCTCACCAATGGCTCAAAGACAGCCTGCTTATCCAGAAGAAAATTCGGGTTGGTCGGCAGGCCAGTGGTGTGAGTTAGGATCGATCTGATTGTGATCTCATCAAGCACGTAACCATTCGCTTGGATT
>CAJXBG010000251.1 GCA_913050215.1 uncultured Gammaproteobacteria bacterium | reverse complement strand
CGCCAACGGGCATTTCTTTTACCCAAATAGTCTGTAAGGTAACCGCCGATAATGGGTCCGGGAATACCACCGGCAAAGTAAGTTAAACCCAGATACAGCCCCACTTTACTCAAAGAGACATCAAAACTGCGCAGCATAATAGGCGCTAACCACAGTGCCATGGCGTAGCCAACCATTGTGAGCATTGCGAAAGATATACTCAGTCGCACGTATACCGTGTTCGAGATAAGAGACACGAGGGTTTTCCTCATATCTGCAGCCTCTTTAGCGCGCTCAACCCCTGTATCAAAGGTCCCGCGCTTAGGCTCCCTGACGGTAAAAAACAATATCACCCCAAGTAAAATTCCAGGCAAGCCGAGTGCCATGAAAGTCAGCCGCCAACCAAGTAATTCACCAAGCAGACCACCCACCATCAGTCCACCGCCAGTGCCAATCACTGCACCGGTGACATAGACCCCCATGGCCCGGGCTCGCTCGCTTGGCTTAAAGTAATCAGCAATGATCGAATACGTGGGTGGGCTGCCGCCAGCTTCACCAACGCCGACGCCTAGTCTCGCCAGAAAAAGGCTAACGAAGCCTGTTGCAGCACCACACAGAGCGGTCATCCCACTCCAGATAACCAGCGCAGCAGCCAATATGTTTTTTCGATTAGATTTGTCTGCGAACCGAGCAATGGGCAGACTCATCAAGGCATAGAAAAGTGCAAACGCCAACCCTGCCAACAAGCCCATTTGGGTGTCGGTCAACGTAAACTCTCCTTTGATGTCCTCCATCAGTATCGACATTATCAGTCGATCGGCGATGTTGAGAACTGAGGCGAGCGTCAGAATGAAAAGTACATAATAGCGGTAATATTGACTCATCTAGTATTTGACGTCGTTAAGGCGTGTACCAGATTGGCGAGGTATAAGCTCTGTCCTGAATCGAGCTAGGCACCTCATCTTTCAACTCAACATTGAAGTAAGCTGAATCATAGGTTGTCCAGCGTGGGGTTGGTATCTCTAATACGCGAGCATAATAGAAAGCCCGTTCGGCGCGATCAAAATCAGGGTCTTCCCAATATGTACTGAGCTGTGGTGCCCCGATTGTGTTCAAGTAGGTCGCATTTTCGACATCAACGGTGTTCCCGACAGCGGGCAGCTTGCCCGTTCTCTTGTCGAGTTTGCGGTTATCAGACCAGGCGACATCGTATACTTTTTCCTGCAACTTGCCCGCTTTGTCCATCCAACCCTTGATAATCTGAATTCGGTCAAGCCTTGCGCCATCAGCATCCATCGCGGCAATCACCAAAAATTTAGGGGCCTGCCCCCTTTTCGCTTTGGACAAATCGCCCCCCATTGGCACGCCTGTTCCGTATGCGATATCAAGCATTGCAGGACGGTGAATGTCGGTTTCATCAAACTCCCAGCCTGAAAAGAAACGGACCTTTATCCTTGAACCTGTTGTCGCGTAAACCTCTCGGCGCTTGATCGCATCAAAAATTGCTGCACGCGTATTTTCCTTGGCCCAGACCGCTGCATAGCCAGAAGCGACAAGCAGAGAGTTTTGCCATAGACGATCGAGTGCCATCGCATTTTCCAATCTAGCGGGTCCCGGTTCCGACTCAGGAAACTTGCCGAAAAAGTTATCTTCTTCCGGTGTTGAGATTGAGTTGTGCCCATCGGTACTGCCAATAAGGCCTATCTTGAATGGATTAACACCGAGCTCATCTTCAAACCGGAGCCCGCGTTTTAGTGCACCTCGCGCATATTCCTGAGGTAGCATCCAATCTTCTTTTTTCTGGGTGCGTCCAATATTGTCCCAATCCCAGTTTTCAAAATCAGCAAATTCATCGTCTGGCGATAATACTGGGTGCGCTTCACCATCCCCTTTCACCTGCGTGACTTCGTAGACAGTTTCAAATCTAGCTCGAAGGCTGGCATATGCTTCGTCGATGGGAGATCCACCAACGGTTTCGTCGGGAAACATCATTCCGTTGGAAAGATTGCCATTATGAGCAATTGATAGAACTTCCCCACCAGTGGCCGTTTCATAGTTAGCGAGCGCCTGCCAAAGGTCTCTAGGATCGAGACTATCTTGCCCTGAAAAGGGAATCATTTGGCTGACTTTGTCAGCATCATCCTTAAAAACTACAACCCTGTGTAGGTTGTTACCAGAAATCATTGACGTCCATTCATAACCAGAAAATGCCGTAAATACACCTGGCTTGTTATGTCGATCCGCAGTTTTAGCCACTCCACTCCAGACAGTCTGACGTACGGCAGCGGGTAGTGCGGGATCTTCTTCCTTGTTCTGCATACTGTTTACAAAGGCGCCAAAGAACTTTGCCAAATCGCCTTCCTCAACATATGTCTGCCACTGACGACCTACATCCGTCTTAGTTATCAAAGAATCATTAACATTAAAACGATAGAATGCGCCCAAGTATTCCGCATGATCGCTGACAACAAGGAAGTCGAGCGGCCTGCGTAATTGGACCTGCATACCGTTGTGGGCCAAGACAGGGGACCCCTGGGCAAACCGATAGGCATCCCCGGGCGTCAGATTTAGATTACCCATACTCCAAGCATCTGCAGAATTACGGGTATGTAG
>CAJXBG010000250.1 GCA_913050215.1 uncultured Gammaproteobacteria bacterium | reverse complement strand
AATCATTGGCCTTGAAGTCAAACATCAATGATCTTCTACCCGGTCGAACAGGCTTCCATCCAATATGTTTTTGCTGCGGCGTTGAACATGACGGTGGGTTGCAAGTCTGTGTTGCACCCATTGGCAATCAAGTTGCTGCCGTCTGGGAAACGAAAGAAAGCTGGGGGCTGAGTGATGGGTTACTGCCTATTGAATTCCTTTGGACAGCTATGGATTGTCCTGGACAGTTTGCCTACATGGAACAAGGCATACGCACTGGTATGCTTGGGAGAATCACCGCGGCTGTTTTCGAGCGCCCAAGCGCCGGTGAAACGCTCCTGGTTAGCGCATGGACAATCGTCGTCGAAGGCAAAAAGCACTTCGCCGGGTCCGCAATTTTTGATCGGTCAGGTAAGCTTTACTCCAAGGCAAAGACTATCTGGATCGGTCGTCAGTGAAAATAGAAAAATCAGAGTTGCTGTTTTCGAGCCGCAATTCTGGCCGTTTTCTTTTCTATCCTTAAACGGAGTCTCGCATGTCTTTTTGGGGTCAACGGATAAGACCAAATGAAGATCATTGCAAGACCGAAAAAGAAAATCGGACCACAACAATAAACCAAACGCAAACTCAATACGCCTAACTCGGTACTTGCTGCGACACCACCAGAGGGGTCAAAACCGAGTAATCCAACCACATTCAGAGATATACCCGTGCCGAGAGCCACCGCCAATTTTTCCGTTAATCCAAGAATAGCAAAGTAGGTACCAGCGCGCCTTCCACCGCTTCTGGCTGTGTCAACGTCAACAACATCAGCAAGCATCGCAACGGGTAAAAATTGTAAACCGCCGAAACAGAAACCCTTAACGATGAACAAGAGGAAAAAAGGTAAAAAATCCCCATGTGACAAAAACAGATTGGCAAAGCTGACACTCGAAATTATGATCAGGGTCCCCATAAATGCCCGGTGCTTGCCGATTCGTCTACCAAGCCAAAGCCAAAAGGGTATTGCAGCCAATCCAGCAATAAAATAAAAGAAGTAAGCTGCGCCGATGGTGGGAATACCAATAATGTCTCGAATGAAAAACAGCGAGACTGCATTCCTGAATGCTTCGCCAAAAATCACCAGCAATGCAATGATCAACACCCTGCGCATAGGGCCATTTTTCCAAAGGTAACGCATGCCTTCTTTCAATGGCACCGTGTCTTTCGCCGTGGGTGGTGGCTCCTTCACAAATGTCAGCACAACAAAAATGCAGACTGGCAAGACCAAAATGATCGTCCAGGCCAAACCCGCTAATACAGGCCCGGTCAGCGTTGATCGATTGACGACAACCTTGTTCGACAACTCACCGGTAAAAGCGCCAACAGCATCCTGCCAGATGATACTGAAAACCTGCGCAACAGAACCACTGCCATCAGCGGTCACCTCCACTAACATGGGGACTAACGCAGCAAGCATTAAACCAGAGAGCACAAAAAATTCTCTTGAGGCAGTCACCCGACTCCGTTGGTGGTAGTCGGTAGAAAGTTCTGCGCCCCAGGCTCGGTGGGGTAACGCGATAATCGTACTGCCCAGAAAAAACAAAGTAAGGTGAACGAGGAAATACCAGATTCCTACATCCTCGGGAGGAATAAACAAACGATAAACGCCATACATCATGACCGGCATGCCAACCAACAACCATGGCTTGCGCCGGCCAAACCTTGTTTGCCAACGATCTGAAATCTCACCCATCAGCGGATCAGTCAGCACGTCTGTAAACCTTGCTAACATCAATATTGTGCCGACTGTAGCCAGGCTGATCCCCAGACCACCTGAATAGTGTGCCGGAATCCAGATAGCTAAGGGATAACCAATCACCGCGAGAGGAATCCCAATACTGCCATGGGCATAGATTGCGCTTCTGCTTAATGGTTGAACTTCGCTTGTTATCGTCTCACTCATATATCAACACCATTCACTAATGCCATCATGCCAACCATTCAGCTTTGTGAGTGCCGAGAGGAGAAGATGGCTGCTTCCAGCAAGGCGATGTCTCCGACATCGCCAAGATTGGCCCAAGGTGCTTCATTACACCATAGGGCGTATCTGTTGTCAGAGTGATATCAGCAATCAAATCCGGACTTATTTCCATCCCCTCCTCCAAGTAGTCTACCCGGCGCTGCCGCTGCACAAACATAGCAGATTGGCACAAGGACGCTTTCACGTGATATGAGCCACCTTCGCGCGCGCGCATTCCCATCGCTAACAAGGTACCGTAGGCCGCCAGATAACCAGTGGTGTAATCGCATACCGCTGCGGGCAGCAACTGAGGTCTGTCGTCACCTTGCTCAGCAGCAATGCCCGTCACGGTTTGGGCCAGTTGTTCCCAACCAGCACGATCTGCCCACGGTCCACTAAACCCGTAACAGTTCATAGAGGTGTAGATCAACCCTGGGCGTAACTCTGCTAGCGCCTCAGGTGTCAAACCTAACTTCGCCATAACACCGGGACGATAACCCTGAGAAAACACATCCGCATCTTGAACTAATTCAAGCAATTTTGATCTCTGCTCTGAAATATTCAAATCAAGATAGGTCGTCCGTTTGCCATGACTCGTGTCCATCACAAAATACTCTGTCTGTGGAAGATCCTTCGATGTCACCATAAGAACGTCAGCACCATGTTCGGCTAACGTTCTGGCGCAGGTTGGGCCCGCGAGTATTCGGGTTAG
>CAJXBG010000249.1 GCA_913050215.1 uncultured Gammaproteobacteria bacterium | reverse complement strand
GAACTTGCAGAGAGCGGGCGACCCCCCGGTCCAGAGTCATCAATGTTTAAGTATTACGGTACGGAACAGAATAAATCTCTCTTTGAGGTTCAGATCAAGATTCTAGGTACCCAAGGTCTTGGGTGGGAATCCGCTTCAGCATTTACCGAAGCTGAAATCAACACAACTCGAGCGTGGTTGCGCTCCAAGGCTAACTCTATTGAAGGCGGTACGTCCGAGGTACAACTGAACATCATTGCTAAACGTGTATTGGGTTTGCCTGACTAACGTCGCTAAACCGGACAGGTCCACATGACGGAGAAAGATGCACACGCTAAAACAATTCGTTGTTGGATTGACAGTTCCCCTCGAAGGCTCGTATCGCCCCTATTGGGATGCGAGTCTTATTTTTTCCGCAGTTGGGGGATAACAAATTCTCCGATCAATGGTGACAAGTTGGGTTGTCGATGCCGAACTTACAGTGAGGAACAGGAGTCAGTAAAAATAGCCAGTGAGCAGATAACCGGTAAGAAAGTTCTGCTGAACCACTGCCACGTGAGCGAAACGAGGGTCACCAGACTCCAAATAACTTTTTCAAGGATTAAGCAATGAGCTACGACTACGAAACCCTTAAGGCAACACTCGACCATGGTGTGCTGACGGTGATCATCAACAACCCGCCCGTCAATCTCATGACGGTGCAGCTGTTTGCAGATCTGGCTGACCTCACGCTCAAGGCAGGGCAGGATGATGGCGTTAAGGTAGTGGTCTTTGGAAGTGCAGACCCGGACTTCTTTATTGCCCACTTCGATGTTGAGGCAATCCTTGGACTAATCTCTGAAACACCCGCAGTCAAAGCTCCAAACCTGTCTAACTTTCATCAAATGTGCGAAAGAGTCCGAACCATGCCCAAGGCAACTATCGTCAAGATGGGAGGCCGAACAGGTGGTGGTGGGAATGAGTTTGCAGCTTCCTGTGATATGCGCTTTGGCGTGCGCGGGAAGACAATCATTAACCAGATGGAAGTTGCCCTTGGTATTTTACCCGGCGGCAGCGGCACGCAGCGATTACCGAGACTCGTTGGTCGAAACCGCGCAATGGAAATTTGCCTTGGCAGCGATGATATCGATGCTGAAACCCTAGACAAATGGGGTTACTTGAACCGGATATTTGAATCGAATAGCGATCTCGACCGATTCGTTGACAAGTTGGCAAAGCGTATCGCAACTTGGCCGGCAGAGGCCGTTGGCTTGTGTAAGGCGTCTGTTAACAATGCAGAACCAGATTGGCAGGCGGGGCTGCTTGAAGAGGCGTACCTTTTCGATCAGACGCTCCGCACCCCTAGTGCAGAGAGCAATATGCGCAAGGCAATGGAGATGGGTCTGCAAGCTCGAGCCGGTGAGCTGAGGATGGGTGAATTTTGCTTTGAGTTTGCGCAGGCAGCTAACGTTGAAGCGTAAGTACTTAGATTAAGGTGTTCCCCGCGAGTTCGTAGTCACCCTAATACAGATGCCAAATAAAGACCTTGTTGACTGTACTCTCCGAAATACAAACATTTTTTCGCTTCGGGTGAGACCGTATCATCGCGATGATCGATGAACCTTGCCACCACATTAACACCTGGTCGGAGCTCTGAAATGTTTTGAATGTAGGATTTTTCGACTTTCTTAAAGCTGCAGTGAAACTGTTGATCCAGATACTGTCTCCGCTCGTCTTGCGAAAGGGGAGTCTCTGGATGCTTCAATAAGGCCGGCAGGCAGGGGTAACGGGAAGATAGTTAAATATAAAAAGGTGATCTACAGGAGCTACGCTGAATTAGCTCGGGTTGAGGGAATAAAGCCTGAAATGCTATCTTCAAGGATGAGAAAGGGATTTTCGATCGGTCAGGCAGTAAGAGAATTGAAAGCTCGAAACCGCTGAGTTAAAGACTAGCTAACTCTTTTGATTTTTTACCCAAGCGTCTTTTTCAGGAACGGCTATGGCTTCCTTATTCTTGGTTGACCTCCCAATGTAAACAGGTCGGCTGTAATTGTGCCTAAGGTTGAAAATACGCCTTTCTTTTTGCTCACAGATGCTGGCCTATATGTTTCAATACGCGGGGTACAAAAATATCCCACACAGCTTCTGGCAATACATGACCCATGCCGGTTATCCACAGCACTTCGGAATCATTAATCTCGGCCGCAAGCGCCTCCGCATGTGCCATCTGAAAAATGGGATCCTCAGTGCCATGAATGATGAGCGTAGGGGTTGTTATTTCAGAAAGTCGGCTGCGCCAGTTGTCTGAATTTCTGATGGCAACGCCGTGATTGATTGAACCTGCAAGAAAATCTTTGGCGCGCGTTTTTTCGCGCTCGACCAGTGCAGCACCCTTATCCGCATCGAATGGAAACTGGCTACCATGCAAAACTTCTTGCTGCTTGACCTGACGCATGGTTTGTTCTGCTGCTGTGCCGTCTGTGCGCGCTATTTCTTGGTTGGCTTTTATTAACGCCTCGGTCATGCCGGGCAGTTCATCTTCACAGCCTCCAGCGATGCTATTGGATGGCGTTGAATAGATCAGTGTTGCGGTAATGATGCGTTCAGGATAATCGAGCGCTAGGTGTTGGGTAATCATGCCGCCCATGGAGCGACCCATCACATGTGCTTTCTCTATGTGGTAAGCATCCAACACGGCAATCGCATCGGCGGCCATATCGGATAGTGTGTAAGGGGGTTCACCATGCGGGTAGGTTGATGATTGCCCCGTAT
>CAJXBG010000248.1 GCA_913050215.1 uncultured Gammaproteobacteria bacterium | reverse complement strand
GTACAGGGTTACTGTATTTTTGGTGGCTTTATGGTTGCCTCGTGTATGGACCTGATCATCGCCTCGAAGGACGCGAAGTTTTTACCCTCCCATCTACAATTGTTCAGCGCGCCCTGGGACCTGGGTATTCGCAAATCGAAGCAAATACTGTTTGAGAATCGTTTTATTCCCGCAGAAGAGGCGTTGGAACTAGGACTCGTTACCGAGCTCACTGAGCCTGGCAAACACTATGAAGCCGCATTCGCACAAGCAGAAAAGTTTGCCGAAAACAATTTGATGACGCTGCGTATGCTAAAGCATTCAATCAATTCAGCTCAGGATGCAATGGGTTACAGACAGGCCATGGAGGCAACCCACTCCAACTACATGATGCTCGAGATGAGCGAATTGATAAAACGCGAGGGAAAGGAGCGCCCTGAAAGACGTCTAGGCGGCGTTGCCGATGCGCTGGCGAAAGAGTAGACATGCAAAGCTAACGCGGCGTTGGTAACACGCGCATTTGCTGAAGACGCGACAGCCATTGAACGAACATGTCTTCGCTATCAAGACACTCGTTAAACCCTGCCTGTCGCAACTTTATGGTACTCAACAATGGGCTTGGCATCGGTGTCGCGTTGCCTGCATTAAAAAAAACATCGGTGTAAATCAACGAATCTCCGACGAACCTGTCAAGAGCCGGCGCTTGCAATTCGTGCGTTGCAACCAATTGATCCCATCGTGCGGCTTGCGGTGGTAATGAATCCTGCAGACGTTGTGGATTATCCGCGCCGGTCTTTAATCCAAAACACTCGGCCAAACGCGGCCAAATTCCACTTGGTACAAACACATCGCCATTGGTCACATTGAACGTCTGGTCCATAGCAGCCTGCCGCACGGCGCCAAAATTGTCATTGCCAGCATCCTCGGCTTTACCTGCTTTGACAGCCCAGGCAAAAGCGCGAGCAAGCAATCGTGCATCAACCGCGTCGATGGGTCCACAGACCCCACCGGGCCAACCAAACCCTTCGTTACCCGCGTTTTTTGACGCGGCAGCCAAAGCGCCGTAGATACCAATCACACTAAGCACATTCATCGGTGCACCAATGGCGTGACCAATGATCAAAGGTGGTCGCCAGATGGTGAAATGCCAGGCAGCCTGCGCGCGCTGCGCCTTTAACCAATCTTCCTGCAGCCAATAGAAATTCGGATGTTCAACTCGTGGTGCCTGTTCTTTACCTGGGACACGCATCTTTCCTACGTGCGCGCCATAGGCCTTGGTGCCCTGTAACAAGCTGACATGCTGTAATCCCAGTGCTGAACGTTGCAAGGGCACCATGATGTTTTTCAACATTTGTAGGTTTGTTTGCATTTGATCAGGCTCTGTCCAACCTGCTAGCAAACCTGGCTTCTCAAACAAGGCGGCATAAATCACGTGAGTAACCTGATGCAACTTTGCCGCAACACGCGCGCACGCTTCTACATTGGTCAGGTCCAAAGCGATATGTTCGACATCAGGAAGGTCAGGCACACGACGTGATATACCGATAGCCCCCCAACCGGGCAGTTGGTCAAAGAGCTCGAGCGCTGCTCGGCCAACAATGCCACTCGCGCCAACCACAAGCATGACTTGCCGTTTCGAAGAATTTTTAATGATGTTTACCTCGCTGTTCGCCTTGGTTTTAGCCCAATGTGGTGTCACGCTGGTCGGCGGGCAACATGATGCACAGAGGTTTCTGTATTCCATGGCGGGCGCCGCCGATTCTAATTCAGGTTGCACCCTCTTTCCTGAGCCACTGTTCGACTATATAGTATTACGCACATAACGTTGACCGTATCGTTGATACCATACCCAGAATAACCGGAAGAAAAAGACATGCACCAAATAACAGAAATCACCACTGGCTTGCAGTTTCCCGAAGGTCCAATCGCTATGCCCGACGGCAGTATTATTGTGGTCGAAATTCAGCGAGGCACTGTCAGCCGCGTATCCCCGGAAGGTAGCATCGAGGTCATAGCAACACCTGGAGGCGGACCCAATGGTGCAGCAATAGGGCCAGACGGTGCCTGCTATATCTGTAATAACGGTGGCTTTGAGTGGCATGAGCGAAACAGTCTGGTTTTTCCGGGAGACCAGCCAAACGATTATAGCGGCGGAAGAATCGAGCGAGTCGACCTTTCGAGTGGCGAAGTCAGCGTGCTCTACACCGAATGCAACGGCAACCCTTTGCGAGGTCCGAACGATATCGTGTTTGATCGTCAAGGCGGGTTTTGGTTTACCGATCATGGCAAGAATCGCCCTAGAGACAAAGACCGCACTGGCGTCTACTATGCCACCATCGACGGTCAACACATCAGGGAAGTCATCTTCCCTATGGAAGCCCCTAATGGCATCGGCTTATCACCCGCTGAAGACCAACTCTATGTTGCTGAAACGCCCACGGGCAGACTCTGGAGTTTCGATATCTCCGAACCCGGCGTGATCGACGGCGCCAGGCGCATGCTGGCTCAGATACCTGACTACCACATGTTTGACTCACTGGCTGTTGATGCAGAGGGTAACATCTGTGTTGCCACGCTCATTACAGGAGGAATAACCGTTCACTCACCCGACGGTGAACGGGCCCAACTGATCGAAATGCCAGACATACTAACCACTAACATCTGTTTCGGGGGAGAGGATCTCAAAACCGCCTACATCACACTTTCCAGCACTGGGAGTCTTGTATCAATACCCTGGCACTGCGCTGGTCTGCCGCTGAACTTTCTGAACAAGTAAGCA
>CAJXBG010000247.1 GCA_913050215.1 uncultured Gammaproteobacteria bacterium | reverse complement strand
GTTCGTTAGACATGATTTATCCTCGTCATTTCTATTTAGTTAAACTGTTAGCCTGGCTTAAAGATCCCGTGCCGGACCCGCCGCATGGCGAAACGGGTAATCATATGCAAAACGCGTCAAAATCGCGAGTTTATACACAGACACATGGTCGACCGATCAGTTAATCTGATGAGACAGGGCGTCGATGATATTAATATTGAAACCAAGAAATTCAACCGCAGGTCAGGCCATCAACATCGGAGAGCAGCAACGACAACCTAAATGACGACCCAGTTATCAAACGGATGGTTGTATGGAGACACTTAAGCGCCTGCTAGGTCGGTCAGATAGTTGCGTCAGTGGGCACAAATCGAAAGGCTATTTCCGCAGGCTTGCCTGGGGCGGTCAGCGCATTCAGCACTTTAAACTCCAACTTGAGTTGGTCTTGTTTTTTACCGGGTTTCACCCGAAACACAGCTGTTGATTTAGGCAGCACTTCGAGGATGTCACCAGCACCGACAAAACTCACATTACTTTGATTTTGCAGCAGGTATTTTGCGTCGGATTTGTTTTCAATCTGAATCTCAAGAATGGTTGTTTTTTTCAACCATCGCGCGGATCCCGCAACCATCGATGCTTTCAACAGTGGCGCGAGCTCTGATTGTCGACCAAACAGCTGATTTTTGAACCAGACTACGGTTCTTCGCGCAAACAGGGCTTCCTTCATACTCCGTGCGGTCTTTTCCTTACTGAGTACCAACGTAACAGGACGATGCCCGCCTAAATGAGGCTTGTAATCCCAATCAATCAGATCATGGACATCCGAAGTGCCAATCAATGCGAGATTGTGTTTTAGCGCGATAGCAAAAGCTTCTTCCGAGTACTCAGGTCCGTTAGCGATCTCAATACCGTGTAAAAGGTTGGCTTTGGCATTACGCTCATGGAAACCGGTAATCTCTGCGATACCATCGGGTTTTTGACTCGACCAGCTGGGGTGATTCCAGAAGACAAACGCACCCTGATCATTGGCAGCCTCCACGGCATTCTGTGCAGGCCACTTTCGCGACTTTCTGTAGAATTTATCTGTATCACGCTCTTGAGATAGCGCTTTAGTCATGTCCAAGAGTGAATTCGCATTGGTGAGGAACACAGCGTTCATATGACCTGCTGGCATACGCCGCGTTATCTCGCCTCCGGAAATGACGATGATATCCCGATTATTCGCTGCTTTTTTTGCCTCTTCGTACGCTCTATTACGGTCAGGGTGCGGAATATCTTTCAAATGCGGCTGCCATTCAAGGTGCTCGGTAATTGCGATGCCATCCAGACCATCACGCAACGCTTCTTCAACACGAATCACCGGCCAGACATGTCCATCAGAAAAAACCGAATGCGTGTGCAAATCAACGACCAGCGTAAGATGATTATCCGTATCGGGAAATTCAATCATACGATCGTTATAAACCACGGGGCCATCAACCTTTCCGTGACCAAAAACCGCGACTGACCATAATGAAAGTTGAGCAACCAATAACACATGTCGTAAACGCATTGTCGTCGTCCGTCTTTTTTGGAACAAAATTGTAGAATTGCCATCTACATGGCATATTCGCTATGAATTAAAAAATAATCCTGTGCCTACAAAACTAACACATTTCATTCAAGCCGGAGAGAAACACGTATGAATGCCCCCCAAAATCTCCGTGAAGTCTCATTGTCAGACAAGTTTGAGCAACAGGATGGACAGATTTTTATCAGTGGCACCCAAGCACTCGCCCGCTTGACACTCATCCAACGTGACCTTGACCAAGCACAAGGGTTAAATACCAGAGGGTTCATTAGTGGCTATCGAGGATCACCACTGGGCGGCCTCGACAGCACCCTATGGCGCGAAAAACAACGCATGGAAGATGCCGGCGTCGTGTTTCAACCCGGCATCAATGAAGATCTTGCAGCCACCGCTGTGTGGGGTACTCAGCAAGTTGACTTTTTCCCTGACCCTCAGGTCGATGGGGTTTATGCCATGTGGTATGGCAAAGCACCCGGCGTCGACAGATCCGCTGATGCGATGCGCCACGGTAACAGCTTTGGTAGTCACAAAAATGGTGGTGTGCTTGTGGTCGCCGGAGACGATCATCCGGGAAAATCGAGCACCGTGGTTAACCAGAGTGAACCGATCATGCGAGCGCTGGATATGCCGGTGCTTTACCCCTCTGATGTTCAGGAGATCATTGAATTTGGGCTTTTGGGTTGGGAGCTTTCCCGTTACTGCGGTCTGTGGGTTGGATTAAAAACAACCAATGAGACGATAGAGCAAACCCAGACCGTGAATCTGAACACAAGCAGGTTTTCGTTCGAATACCCTGACAGGGGGCTAGACGCTGCGAAGGTAAACATTCAGCGAACGACTTTTAACCCACAGGGAATGGACGTAACCATAAAGCGAGTTCGGCTACCGCTGGTGCAAAAATTTGTGCGGGCGAACAATATTGACAAGGTTAAATTAGACGGCGTCGGAGGTTTGGGAATTGTTACCTCGGGCAAAAGTTATTCTGACGTCATGCAGGCCTTCAGTCTACTAGGCTTAAATCAGGCGTCCGCTAGCGCTCTCGGTATCGCGATTTATAAAGTGGGCTGCGTCTGGCCACTCGAACCGGAAGGACTTAAAGCTTTCAGCAAGGCCCGTGAGGAACTTTTGTTCATCGAAGAAAAAACCGCGATGATTGAACCTCAAGCTGCTCAGATACTGATAAACCAAGAAGCTAGGATCAGGCTAGTTGGAAAACAGGATGAAGATGGCAACAC
>CAJXBG010000246.1 GCA_913050215.1 uncultured Gammaproteobacteria bacterium | reverse complement strand
GCGGACTCTCGACCCACAACAACAACATTGCCTTTATAAAGTTTCAATCTGACGACACCGTTAACGTATCGTTGAGACTGGTCAATCAGCGCCTGTAACGCCAAGCGTTCCGGCGACCACCAGTAACCGTTGTAGATCAGTTGCGCATAGCGTGGCATCAGTTCATCTTTCAAATGTCCCAGCTCGCGGTCCATGGTAATTGATTCCATGGCTCGGTGTCCCTTGAGTAAAATCGTTCCCCCCGGGGTTTCATAGCAACCCCGCGCTTTCATCCCTACATAGCGATTTTCGACAATATCTGTCCGTCCGATTCCGTTCGCCCCACCTAGCTTGTTCAGGTGAGTCAGCACCTCCGCGGGTGTCATCGCCTTGCCATCAATCGCAACCACATCACCGTCTTGATAGGTTAAATCGATATAGGTCGCTTGATCCGGCGCTGCTTCAGGAGAAACAGACCACAACCACATTGCTTCCTCAGGCTCTGCATTTGGATCTTCAAGAATGCCCCCTTCGTAGGAGATGTGGAGCAAGTTGGCATCCATAGAATAAGGTGAACGTTCACCCTCATGCTTTCTATCGACTTCGATCTGGTGCTTCTCACAAAACTGCATCAGCGATTCTCTCGAAGTCAGATCCCACTCACGCCAAGGTGCAATCACTTTGATGTCAGGTTTCAAAGCGTAAGCGCCAAGTTCAAACCGAACCTGATCATTTCCTTTACCTGTTGCCCCGTGAGAGATTGCATCAGCGCCTGTTTCGGCTGCAATTTCCACAAGGCGCTTGGCGATCAGAGGGCGAGCGATAGAAGTACCAAGCAGATATTCTCCCTCGTAAATGGTGTTGCAACGGAACATCGGGAACACATAATCTCTGACAAACTCTTCTCGAACATCATCAACAAAGGCTTCGGTGGCCCCAGACTTCAGCGCCTTCTCACGCACAGGTGAGTAATCATCACCGTCGCCGAGGTCCGCAGTGAACGTCACGACTTCGCAGTCAAACTTCTGTTGCAACCATTTGAGTATTGCCGTGGTATCAAGTCCGCCAGAGTAGGACAAAACAATCTTGTTGATCTCAGCCATCGGAAGGCTCCCATTCGAAAAACGCGTATGGTACCACTAACCGGGCGAAGTCGAGACCCGGTTAATCAGGTTTTTCTGACATCGCTGTCTTGCCTTGGCTAGCGGCTGATCTGGATGAACCGCCACATGCTACGCTTTTTCGATCACAGCATGATCTCTGAATCGGCCTTTTGGTCGCACTTGATCACGACCAACGCAGCGTCTCGCGACTCATTCCGGCTTAGTCCTACGCCGCGGTGTAAAAAGCTGATCGGGATAATCAGTCTGGCTCCGACTTCAGCTCGCGCCGGCGACATGCTAACTTAAACACTGAAAGCGCCAACAAAAGACATGCATGGAACCCATATCGCTCTGGTCGAAGGCACAGTGGGGACATCGACTGAACGCGTCGCACTTAACGCAAAAGCGCACACCAATAAGAGGAAAACACTGTGAAAAATGTGGCAGCAAAATCTTTCACCGCTGAGCAGCTAAGAAATCTGATCACAGGACCGGATGAGTTGGCGCTCATTGATCTAAGAGAGGGCGGCGTTTTTTCCCAGAGCCATTTGTTATTTGCCGCAAATTGCCCGCTCAGCCGGCTCGAAATACTCATCGAGAAGATCGTCCCGCGGAAATCAGTACTGCTTGTCGTCTGCACCAATGCTTTGGACACCAAACGCAGTGAAAAAGGATTGAGAAGACTCGCTGCCCTTGGTTACACGAATCTCGGACAGTTAGAAGGAGGCATTGAGGCCTGGCAGAACGCCGGCTACGAGTTATTTTCTGGCGTACACGTACCCAGCAAGGCATTTGGGGAATTTGTCGAAGCAAATGCCGGCACCCCCCACATCTCCGCGGCAGACCTAGCAACAAAAACAGCGAATGGGGAAGACATTGTTGTGCTTGATAGCCGCCCCTTCAATGAATACCACAATATGAACATACCCAATGGTATTGATGTGCCAGGCGCCGAGTTGGCGTACAGAATACACGACCTTGCACCAAACCCAGAGACCACCGTTGTGGTCAATTGTGCCGGCCGAACCCGAAGTATTATCGGTGCGCAGTCGTTGATAAATGCCGGCATCCCTAATCCGGTGGTTGCGCTTGAGAATGGCACCATGGGTTGGCATTTAGCGGGTTTAGAGCTGGAGAGAGGCCAACGCAGAAACTTCAATGAGGTGTCACCAGATGCCCTCGTGGTTGCCGAAAAGCGCGCAGCCATGGTCCGAGACAGGTTTGAGGTCCCGGTCACAGACCATGCTCAGGTAAGTACGTGGCTGAAAGACCCAACAAGAACGACCTATCTCCTCGACGTGCGTGATCCAGCCGAATTCCAACAGGCTCACCTGCCCGGTTCAAAATCCTCACCAGGAGGCCAACTGGTTCAGGCAACCGATCTCTACGTCGGCGTTCGGCGAGCAAGATTGGTGTTAATTGATGATACGGGTGTCAGGGCCAGCATGAGTGCTTCATGGTTGATTCAAATGGGTTGGCACGATGTTCACGTGCTTTACGGTATTTCTGCGCTGTTCACCGAGTCTGGCTCTCAGCAACAACAAATCAGCAACTTAAATCAGCAACCCATTGAATACATCAGTGCCGAAAAATTAAGAGATGCATTAGATGGCCCCGAAAAGGTTCATGTCGCCGATCTGGCAACCAGCTTGCAATATCGCGATCAGGGTCATATTCCCGGCGCCTGGTTCACTGTGCGATCTCACATGCCAGAAAACCTGAGTTTTGCAAACGAAAGCGAGCTAATCGTTTTGACTTCTCCCGATGGCCAGCTCGCCGCACTCGCTTTTGAAGACGCCACGGAGGGCGGCCTGAAGGTCAAGGTGCTCG
>CAJXBG010000245.1 GCA_913050215.1 uncultured Gammaproteobacteria bacterium | reverse complement strand
CGAAATAAATCGATCGGAACGCAAAAGAGAGCTAAGCATGGCAGAAAGAATCAACAAACGGATTACTTTAAAATCTCGACCACACGGCATGCCGGAAGACGAGAACTACGATATCCAACAAGTAGCCGCAGAAAAGCCAGGCGACAACGAAATGTTGCTGAAGACTTTATGGTTGTCGTTAGATCCATATATGCGCGGCAGAATGAACGACGCAAAGTCCTATGCGAAGCCTTTGGACATTGGCGAGGTAATCACCGCAGGTGTGGTGAGCCAGGTGGTGGAGTCGAACGCCGCTGATTATCCAGTCGGTACGATTGTGTCTGGCATGTATGGTTGGCAATCCTATGCCATTGGTAAACCCGACGACTATCGATTGTTTAAAGTCGACCCTGATCTAGCCCCCATTTCAACCGCAGTGGGTGTTACCGGTATGCCGGGGCAAACCGCATATTTCGGCCTGTTGCGGGTGGGTAAACCCGTCGCTGGAGAAACCGTTGTTGTGTCTGCCGCCTCGGGCGCCGTGGGCGGTGTCGTGGGTCAAATCGCAAAGATTGAGGGCTGTCGTGCAGTAGGCATTGCCGGTGGCAAAAAGAAGTGTGACTACGTGGTGGATGAATTGGGCTTTGACGTCTGCGTTGATTACAAAGACCCTGACTTCCCCCAACTGTTAGCCGCGGCCTGCCCGGACGGCATTGATGTGTATTTCGAGAACGTCGGTGGCGACGTGTTGACAGCGGTCGCGCCTTTGCTGAACAAGGGGTCGCGAGTACCCGTATGCGGGTTTATTTCTGCTTATAATTCGACTGATCCGCAAAACATCGAAACGCCGGAGCAAGTTTTCGCAAAACTCGAGCATCCGCCTGAATCTCGGTTCTTCATTGTCACTGAATGGATTGATGAGTTCGAAGCATCTGCTAAAACGCTGGGCACCTGGATCCAAGAAGGTAAGTTGAAGTATCGTGAAACCCTCGTGGAAGGTATCGAAAACGCGCCCTCTGCATTTCGCATGCTGTTCACCGGCGACAATTTCGGCAAGCTAATGGTGAAGGTCGGCGATCCGGAATAACGTTGAACTGATAGACAGCCCTGCGGCAATAAACGCAAACGGCGTCTCTGTAAATAGGCGGTAAACAGCACGTTTGGGCTGTTCACCGTGCTAGAAAGTTCTGAATGTAAAACGTATGAACCCGCCCGTTCATGGTGGCGCGAAAAGGAGTAAGCATTGTATGCCTGATTTTCTAAACCCCGGAGATAATTTCCCCTCGATCTCACTAAGTTTGGCTGGTGGAGGCACCTTCTCATTTCCAGACGATCTTGAAACACCAATGACCATCGCTTTGTTCTATCGAGGACATTGGTGACCCTATTGCCGCCGGCTTTTGGCTGGTTATGAAGAACGCCGTGCAGCGTTCTTGGCAGAAGGGGTAAGTGTTATTGCTGGTACTGTTGATACGCTTGAACAAACGGCTGAGGTGTCTCACGACTTGGGGTTTCCAGTTGCATATGGCATGAAACGTGCTGACGGTGACGCAATGGGGGCATGGTGGGACGAGCGTCGTGATCACATACAACCCAGCGAGTTTGTGATTACCAGAAGCGGGAAAGTCATGATGTCGACCTACAGCAACTCGCCGATCGGACGAATGGATCCGGAAGAAGCGTTAACGCTTATTCGGTATCTGAATGCTCAGCGCGCGAAGGCCAAGCAGGGGTGATTTTGTTGCTGTGTGTCCCCTGTTCGGGGACACCATGCGCATCAACGCAAATAAAGTAGCGTCCGTGTATCTCAAAGTCGAACCAAAATCGAACTATGCTTGCTAAAGTTTCACTGTGAATGGAGACTTTTTTGTCCCAGCCCAAGATTGGCTGCCAACAAAGTTATTGATCCACAACAGGAGAAAATGATGAACAAAACACTTTTAGCGGTGCTAATGACAACGCTGCTGGCGTTTCAGGTCAAAGCCGAAGATAACAAGGCAACCTGGCTGGTAGATATTGGAGATGCGGTCTCTTTGACAGCGCATATCTGCACACTTAAGAACGATGCGTCCATGAAAGACATCGCGCGCATTGACAATAAACTTCACAAGTTCATGGATGACAACGACATTCGCGGTATGCGCCAAATTTTAGCGCCTTTGTTTGCGACTGGAACGAGCTATGATTATATTGCGTTCGACTTTATGACATGGGCACAGTTCGGTAAGAATTGGGATTTGGCACTGAAGACGAAAGTGGGTAATGGCCTGATGGCTGACTATGCCGAAGTCGAAGACTGTGATGCCATGATTGCCTCTGTTTTTCCGTTGATGAGAAAAGAAAGCAATTTACAACTCACCTCATCGATAAGCGTAGTCGAGTGGTGCACGCGAAGGCCAGGCGTTTCGCAGCAGCAACTGGGTGAAAAGCACAGGACCGTTGCGGCTGAGACAAAGGATTCGACGACTGCAACCTGGTGGGGTGTTGGCTACCCTGCTGGTGGCCTTCGAGACGGACTGTTTCCAGGCGATTTTTTCCATCTCGTTAGCTATCCGGATATGAATGCTTTTGCTGCCTCGAGAAACGATATTGCCAATAATGGCGGCTGGAAGATGCGGGCGGACTATTACACTTCCTATGCTGACTGTTCTGGAGAGCACATTTTAGCCGCCGAAAGGGTCAGACGCCGGTAGTACGCCGACGACAGAAAATCCTATCGGCATCACAAAAACGGGCTAGCAGCAGAAAACGTTGCTAGCCCCTTTAGTGTGCAGTTAACCTCTCTTGTCATCAGCTTGCATCTGCCGCTGACACTGGCGACTGTGCCCATTTTTTGTCGTCGGCAGCGATCCTGATCTACATCAACTGAAGACCTCGTATCTCGATTGATCTACCAATTGACAGCGCTTCCCTGTTATCGGTAGCGTTAGACCGATAGAACCAATAGAGAAGGAGAGCAGATGTCAGCGCCGTCAGAGTTTTCTAAATCCTATGTTGAATCGAATAGTCCTGT
>CAJXBG010000244.1 GCA_913050215.1 uncultured Gammaproteobacteria bacterium | reverse complement strand
GAGTTTGCGTGGCTACGCGATCAATCTCATCGATAAGCGCCGTGACTTCCTTCTGCAAGAATTGACGGTCTTCCAAACTATTGGTGTCGTTGACGGCTTGAACCGCCAACTCTCGCATGCGATGCAGCATGTCTGTGACATCATTGGTGGCATTCTCTACAACTGCCAACATGGATAGCCCATCATTAGTATTCTTTGTCGCCATATTCAGGCCGCGTATCTGCGCTGTCATACGTTCGGCAATAGCGAAACCAGCAGCATCGTCTGCTGCGGAGTTGATTTTCTTACCAGAAGAGAGGCGCTCCATGGCTGTTTTGAGTTCAGCTCCTGAAGCTGCAAGTGATCGTTGGGCGTTTAAAGACCCAACATTAGTAGTGACGACCAAGCTCATACTCCGACTCCTTGAAATCATTGCATAAGCTGATCCTCTAAGCCTTTTCAGGTTCCTTCCAAAGAAGTCTAGAAGGTCAGCCAGTTATAAAAAGCGGCAATTTATTGCCGGTTTCCCTATAGGTCGGACAAGTTTTTGGAAACTTTAGTGTCAATCTTAATAAATCGCGCTTTTGCTGATTCGAAACTTTTGCAATATCAACTGTCACCAGACGCAAAGCAGGCATAGCGAAAGGTTTGCGTATTGACATTATTGTCTATTGTGAGTGTCAAAAGCCTTTGAAGCACAAGCTTTAACTGCGCTAAAACATTCACAACGCGTTAAACCATGCTCCGACCGAAATCATTAAATATAGAGATGGCGAGAGGGTTCAACGGTTGTATAAAACATTACGCGAATGTATTGTTTTTACCGTATTTTCCGGAATCTGCCAATTAGATACCTATTGGCGGGTTAAAAAACGATAAGAAGGAGAAACTATGAAAAAGCTAATCACATCTATTTTATTTTTTGGCCTCATGACGAACGCTGTCAATGCAGAAGAAGTCAGCATTCCTCAATTCTCAGCTATTTTTCAGTTAGAAACATCTGATGAAGCCAGCGTCGCTGCAGCACTGACGAATTTTGCCCAGTCGGATTGCAGAAAAAGCATGCCTACATCAATCCGCATCATGGCAGAGAGTTTCAACGGCGATGAAGATATCACACATTCTGTGATCTGGAGCTTTCCAGACGCCGATGCTGTAGCAACATCTTTTGCTACGTTTGCCTCATGTCGAGCATGGGCTGATACTTGGGCAGTGTTATCCCAACAAGCAGACTATAAATCAAACCAACTTTTCAAAACGCTGGTGGCAGGCGGAGACTATACACAAGATGGCGCCTATAACGTCTGGCAGATGAGTATTTCTGATGAAGCTACCTATGTTGCAGCCTATGAAAAGTTAATGGCTGCACAGATCAAAGAAGGACGACTTAACGGCGGTTACGGTCTATGGCGAGTTCAGGGTGGGGCCAACAGCGATGTCACTCACATTGCGTTTGCTGGCGCGAAGGATTTATCTGCGTTGCTCTCCAATACAAACCCATCCAAAGCATTCCTTGATTTTCAAAAGAAGGTTGCCGGTATCCGAAAGGTTCACAGACAAAACATCAATACGGTTTTAGCTGACCTTTAAACGGCTTTTAAATCCATGGCGTATGCGAGTGATCATATTCCCACCCGCCTATGCAGCGATAAATGCAAAGGATGACATTGCGACTCGGCGGCGCTGCCAACATTAACGAAACTAATGTTGGTGGCGCAGCAAAGACACAGTATTTTACCCAAGTTCACAAAGCGAGCGCGGTTAACTTGCGGAAATCAGTCGGCTGTCCGTCTTACCTTTCCTGAATTCCAGGTCCATTTAGGAGGATGAACGAGGCCGCAGTGCGTCTAGCCATAGAAACTTACCGCGTCGCTCCTTCCCTATGTCATCTCTAGCGCAACTGACAGTAGCGCTATCCATCGCCTTGCACCATGCTTCCGGCCCTTTTGCGCTAAGAGATGAAGAACGTGCTACTCACCATCAACCCGCTTAGCACTAGGATTCCAAATAACACGGGAAAGACTAAATCGAGAAGACCCGTGCCATTGGCGCCATTTTTGTTGAGCATTTTTTCTGGCACCCATATTCTTCCAATGACGACCAACACTAGCGGATAGAGGAGCCCTAAAAGTGACAGGGCAGCAGCAGGCCCTATCGCTCTTCGTTCATCCAAATTGGCTAACATCCCAATTAACCCACACAAAAAGCATAAAAAGCCGATGCCCAACAATCTCTGACTCCAACCCACGACATATTGCTTTTTGAGCAAGCGGTCAGCGCAAACGAGGGCGATTATTCCTACGAATGTAAATACCAAGGCATCGAGCAAGACGAATATGCCCAAACCTGCGGATTTTTCAGCTGCCCAGAGAACAAGTGCTAAGAAAATTATCGTGCCTAAAGCCTTTCTTACGGGTGAGCTATCTGTCTCGGATAAATCTCGTGTTCCACCACAAGCAATACCATAGCCAATTGCGGCGTAGATGAGCGGAACAAGGGCTGTCGCCATCGCTAAGACTATTGTCAAAGCATCAAGATCTGAAACACTTTGTAACAAACCCACTAACCCTATTAGCAAACCTATGACACCTACCGGATACGCCAAGTCGCAGATAAGGATCAATCCAGGCTTTTTGAAAGAATTGGTATACGCGAGTGCAAGCAATGCGATCCCCACAAAGATCGCGGAAGGTAAGTCCCAAAGATTAGTGAGCAAGATCATAAAGAAATCGTACATCTCTCTTCCTCCGAATTTTCCGATGCCATTAAACGTGATATCGGTTTGCGTTAATAACTTAACATTCCAGTATCGAGAGAGCCAATCTGGACGCAGTTAGCTAGTTTAAGCAATATCGCGCTGACTAAGCTCATATCGAATATTGTAGTTACCAACGGGTAGGATAAACAGCAGCAAAACTTAGCGAAAAAGGGAAATTTAAATTGCCGCCCGTCCGAAAAACGCGCGGTTTACAACCTTGAGGTATCACTTTAGGAGACTAAAGAGACCAATATTAAGCCGTCATAGAGAGTACTACATTGCATAGTTTTCTAGGATAACGTCACACGCTTGTTCTGATGGTTCTTGGTTCTT
>CAJXBG010000243.1 GCA_913050215.1 uncultured Gammaproteobacteria bacterium | reverse complement strand
GCGAGACTGATCAATAGGTTAGAAGATTTTAAAAGTCTTACGTGGTACCGAGGGCCGGAATCGAACCGGCACTCCCGTGAAGGAACCGGATTTTGAATCCGGCGCGTCTACCAGTTCCGCCACCCCGGCACGCAAGAGGCGGCGATTATAGCGAGCCTTGGTGCTATTTGAAACATCTGGTGGCTGAATCTGGTTTTTTTTACATTAATGCTTCGAGTCCCTTTGAAAATAGCGAGGCGATATCGGTGCCACCCTGCTTTTTTAAGAACTGATTGGTGACTTCTATATATTGCGGTATCTGTGCTGCATCGAGCCCCAAGGTTTTGAACTGCGCGTAGGCTTCATTGCCGCTTTTTAGCGCATCGCCGTATTTACCCGCCTCAGCAACGAGGGATGAAATGCCTTGAGCTTTCTCGGAAACTTCAGGTGCGGCGCCCAGCAGCGATGCCATTTCAGGCACATGTTGGCTCAATTGCTGAAAGTCAGCGCCATCAAGCGTTGACTGCGCGACACTAAATAGCGTGCCAAGGCCGCCTTGCGCCTGTTGCTCTGTCACCCCAAGTTGCGCTGTCACTAGGCCGGTCAACGATGACATAGCCGCATTGTCCGTCACCATCTGTGATGCCTTTGTTGCTATTGCGCTGGCTTTGTCTTCCGAAGCTGCTGCTTTTAAAGCATCTTCAGCCGACTTTTGCTGGACATTTTCTTCGGTTTTCTCTGAACCCAACCCCAGGGAGTTAAGCGCGTTGTTGAACCAGCTGGTCTCTGCCTGTGCCTGGCTCATGGCCAACAGCAATGAAGTGACAAATATTGTTTGCTTGAGCATGTCTGGGTCCTTTGGGGCGTTGTATGGTTAGATGTGACATCAAAGTTACCACTGCCAATTGTCGATTAATGTAAGGGTAATGAAAGTACTAATGGTCATCGCGATAATCAGCTAGAATGCGCGCTGTTTTTTAGCGCGCTTTGACAAGTGCAGGCACTATGCAAGTAAGCGACTTCACCTTTGATTTGCCCGAGCATCTGATCGCGCAGTATCCGGCAGCGGAGCGCACTGCGAGCCGTCTCATGCATCTCGATTCAGAGACCGGCACGGTCAATCACTACCATTTTTCTGATTTACCGTCGCTGGTGAATCGCGGCGATTTAATGGTGTTCAACAACACGCGAGTGATTCCCGCGCGGTTCCATGGCAAGAAAGCCAGTGGCGGTAAGCTTGAGGTGTTGCTGGAGCGGGTGCTCGATGACTATCAGGCACTGGTGCAAATACGTAGCAGCAAGTCGCCGAAGCCAGGCTCAACAATATTGCTGGGTAGCCCGAATGGGCTAGCGCAGAACGAAACAGCTGTGCATGTTGAGGGCCGCGCCGGGGCTTTTTTTAAGCTTCGTTTCCCGTCGCCGGGTGTGCTGAAGATTGCAGAACAGTTGGGTGAGATTCCTTTGCCACCTTATATCGCACGAGACGCCGCTGTGTCTCAGTCTTCAGAGGATGCGGCGCGTTATCAAACGGTTTATGCAAAACATGAAGGGGCGGTAGCCGCCCCCACGGCTGGCTTGCATTTTGATGATAATTTGTTGGCAACCTTGGCCGAGCAGGACGTCGCGCGCACGGATGTGACTTTGCACGTGGGTGCCGGCACTTTCCAGCCAGTGCGTGTGGAAAACGTTGAAGCGCACGAAATGCATTCAGAACAAGTTGATGTGTCGCAGTCGACATGCGACGCGGTCATGAAATGTAAACAAGAGAACAATGGCAGGGTCATTGCCGTGGGTACAACATCTGTGCGGTGTCTTGAGTCAGCCTCTGGCTCGACGGCGGCGCTTGCTGCAAGGCATATTGAACCCTATCAGGGTGATACAGATATTTTTATATACCCTGGCTATGAATTTAAGTCAGTTGACGCGATGATCACGAACTTTCATTTGTCCGGTTCAACGCTAATGATGTTGGTGAGCGCTTTTGCCGGCACAGAGAACATTAAACGTGCATATCAAATTGCTATTGAAGAAGAGTATCGCTTTTTTAGTTATGGCGATGCGATGTTGATCACTTGATCGGGAAAGACAATGAAATTTGAAGTTTCACATACGCAAGGTAATGCTCGTCGCGGCCAGTTAACGCTTAATCATGGTGTCGTGCAAACGCCAATTTTTATGCCCTGTGGCACCTATGGTTCGGTGAAGGGGCTCATGCCGACAACTTTGGATGAAATAGGTGTGCAGATTTTACTCGGCAACACTTTTCATTTGATGTTGCGTCCCGGTACCGAGGTGATTGATACCCACAAGGGATTGCATGGGTTCATGAATTGGCACAAACCGATTCTTACAGACTCCGGCGGCTTCCAGGTGTTTAGCCTTGGCGACATCCGCAAGATCACGGAAGAGGGTGTGAAGTTCAAGTCGCCTATTAATGGTGATGAGGTCTATCTTGACCCTGAAGTGTCAATGAAAATTCAAACGTCACTCAACTCTGACATTGCGATGGTGTTTGATGAATGCACACCATTTCCGGCAGAAAAGAAGGCAGTGCAGGAATCAATGGAAATGTCTGCACGCTGGGCCAAGCGTAGTAGCGATGCCTTTAAGCAGTTAGAAAACCCTAATGCGCTGTTTGGTATTGTGCAGGGCGGCGTCCATAAAGATTTAAGAGATATCTCTCGAGAGGCGCTGCAGGAAATTGGCTTTGATGGCTACGCCATTGGCGGATTGTCAGTCGGTGAGCCTAAAGAAGATATGTATGAAATCTGCGAGCATGTTGCACCTCAGTTGCCTGAAGACAAACCGCGATATTTGATGGGTGTCGGCACCCCGCAAGATTTGATCGAGTGTGTGCTGCGCGGCATCGATATGATGGATTGTGTGATGCCTACCCGCAACGCGCGTAACGGGCACATGTTTACCTCACAGGGTGTGGTGAGAATCCGTAATGCGTTTCATAAGAACGATGACAGCCCTCTTGACCCCAACTGCGACTGTTACACCTGTCAGAACTTCTCACGTGCTTATCTGCACCATCTGGATAAGTGTAACGAGATGTTAGGGCCAGAGCTCAACAGCCTGCACAACGTGCACTACTATCTGCAGATCATGGATGGCCTGCGAAGTGCGATTGAAACCGGCACGCTCGATAGTTTTGTCGGTGCCACCTATGAAGGTTGGGGTATCACCGCAGCCTGAAATTACGTTGTTCAAACGCTTACAGTGG
>CAJXBG010000242.1 GCA_913050215.1 uncultured Gammaproteobacteria bacterium | reverse complement strand
GTTTTTCCTGAGTTCGCTTCACCCTATCTCACTTGTCATGTCTGAGAGGTTCCCCGATATTTTGCTCCTATTTAATACACTCTTGATGTTGAGAACTCTGACCATTAGGGCCAGCAGGTCCGGTTAGGTATTCAGCGGGATCCCACACAACCACCACCGATTGAATCTGCAACAGCGTTTCAAAAAACCAGTTCAGTGATCAACCCACCTGCGCGTAAGCCAGCAGATCAGCACCGTGACAAACAGCAACCGCTACGCTTGACCATCTTTTAGAAAATCTCGGTTAAACAACCTAGCCCCTAACTACTCCTGAGCGGGGCCCGGAAAGGATTCTCGCAACACCCGCTTTAACACCTTGCCGTTGGCATTTCTCGGTATCACCTCTATAAAGGCAGCGTCTTTGGGCAGTTTAAATCGCGCCAATTTTCCCTGGCAGTGCGCAAGCACATCGTCCTTCGACAGCTGGTCAGACTTAGCAACCACTATCGCGAAAGGGCTCTCCCCCCATTTCGAGCTAGGTTGACCAATAACGGCTACCTCAACCACCTCTGGATGCGTGAGGATCACATTTTCGATCTCCGCCGGATAAACATTTTCGCCGCCCGAAATAATCATATCCTTGATACGATCTTGAATAAAAACAAAACCATCGTCGTCAATCGAGGCGACATCTCCTGTGCGCAACCAGCCTTCTTGAGTGATGGTCTCAGCGGTGGCCTCGGGGCGATGCCAATACTCTCGCATGATGTGATTACCCTTCACCCAAACCTCACCCTGTTCGCCAGGCGCGCAATCTTCACCGGTTTCATCGACCACCCGAACCTCGGTATGGAAAAAGGCTTTTCCTGTCGAACCAATCTTTCGCATGGCGTCGTCAGCACTGATCACACAAGCTGGACCACAGGTTTCAGTCAGACCGTAGATCTGGTGAATCTCAATATCAAGATCTGCGTATTGTTCAATAATGCTAACAGGTAGGGGTGAGGCACCACTTTGGATCCAGCGGAGATGATCATAGCCGGTCGCCGCATCAGGCACTTGGAGCATAAAATTCAGCATCGCAGGCACCAACAGCGATCCACCAATCTTCTCATCTCTAATCACCTGCCAAGCCCTAGTCGGATCAAAATCTCGCATCACTACACTGGTCACGCCGCGATAGATATTAAGCGCGACCGGTGTCAGAGCTCCGACATGGAATAAAGGCAATGCCACCAAATATCGATCGCCATCTCGAAGATCACAACTGGCTTGAAAGGTCAGTAACGCCCAGAAAGACGTTGCATGGGTGTGCACAACGCCCTTCGGCAAACCCGTCGTGCCAGAGGTATACATGATGTACAAAAGGTCATCGCCAGAGGCTCCAACAGCAGGCTCCTCTTTACCACCCGCATTTAAAAACTGCTCATATTCTTCAGCAAAGGGCAAACATTGCCCACCCACTTGAAGCCAATGTCGGACATCTGTTTTATCCCCGCGCGCTGCCAAATCACTGACCACGGTTTCAAATTCAGTGCCAAAAATCATCGTTTTAGCCCCACTATCTTTAATGATGAATTCCAATTCATCCGCCACCAAGCGCCAGTTCAGCGGCACGACGACACCACCAGCCTTGGCAACTGCCAGAAAACTTTCGATGAATTCGGCACTGTTCATCAAACAAAGCGCCACTCGATCACCTTGACCAACTCCTTGCGATCGCAACTGATGAGCCAGTTGGTTAACGCGCTGATTGAGCGCGGCGAAGCTTAAGCGGTAGCCGGTCGCTGAATCGACATAGGCCTCTCGGTCCGGGCTAATGTCTGCTCGTCGGGCAAGAAAAGATCCAATATTTACGTCCACGTTGTACTCCTTACGCTTACCATTTTTTGAGGTGTCGGGCCCTGCAGCGCGGTTTGATTACTGGATCATGCCACGCTCTGATTAGATTCGCACATCCGCTGGCTTGTATCTCTTATCTTCGAAAGCTTGCGATCACGGACTCCTTTAACTCAGCCGAAGGGCCCCATCACCATTTCCGTCTGCGCGACGCCACGTCGAACTCAACCCGTGATAGGCAAGAACAAAACCGCCTTCAGCCACTGTGATGTTGGCATCAAACTCAGCTCCTATTGGCTACCAGAGGCTTCTCGGAGCAAAACCTGATCTAGCTGAGGCGGTTTTTAAGTGCCTATTAATGTGAAGAGAGTATAGTTAACTAGGCTATTACAACCCAAGACAAACTGCAGCTATGGCGTATTGAGGAGAATTAAATGGGTCGTCTACTACTGGCAATCATTCTGGGCGCATTACTAACCGCGTGCGAAAAAACATTACCTCCATCATGTATAGGGTCTCTTGCCGAGCAAAAAGTTTTGGCTAAAAGCCTTTGCAAAGATTTGCTTACAAATCAACTTGACCCATCTGCTGCTCTTGAGTCGATAATCTCCGGCGGTTTTAATTCGAGGGATGGAGCCAACATTGTAGAAGGCTTTAGCGCCGCTCCGAGAAACTGCCTCAACGTCATAAAAAAGCAATGTGAGTTAATTGAAATTCGAAACGGCGTCGGTTACTAGGGCAGTTACCCCAACTTTCAACATCGCAAAAATACGGTCAAAGTACTTAGACCTGCAACTGATGCATTAGTTATCGCGCGTTAAGCGCGTCGAGCGCTTCTTCCGCTTGCGTTTTCATGCCGCGGGTTGAGACACCTCTTTTCACCCGCTCAAAAGACTGTATGGCTTCCTCTGTTCTGTTGAGTCCGCGGTAGATCTTTCCAGCAACTAATGCCGTTTGTTCTTCGCCAGGATCGTTCCATGTCTTATCCCGCTTTTGGTATTGCTCTAATGTTTGCAGCGCCGCTTCATGATTTTCTTGTGTTAAATACAGATTGGCTAACATGAGGACCGGAAAGGCCCGCTGTGGTATACCACTGATCGCTTTTTTGAAAAGCTCTTCAGATTCTTCAAACTGTTCTTCTCGGGCGGCGATGGATGCTCGTGTCAGATCCGCCCATGGCGCGCTTAGCCTTTGCAAATCCATGATTTTCTCCTCGCCTAGATTCTTATCCCCACCCACGATTGCTGGTGCAGATGAGTAAAAACTGGCAACACCATACAGCGCTTCTGCGTGTGAGGGGTCAAGCTCAACGGCTTGCTCCCAAGAATTGACTGATTTCTTAGCGAGACCAGCCTTGCGAAAGATGTTGACCTCCGGCACCAATGACAGCTGCACCGATCCCAAAAGGTAATGACTTTC
>CAJXBG010000241.1 GCA_913050215.1 uncultured Gammaproteobacteria bacterium | reverse complement strand
GGCACTACCACGGCAACTTCATCGTCGAGGAAAGCAGCGTTTGGTGCACTAATGAATTGGCGCCAATGGCGCCCTATGTCCGCAACAGCATGGTATAGAGGCTGCAGCTAATCAGTGATCATTCCCAGCATGCAGGGCTGTAACCAAAGTATTCCGTTTAATCATTTTTCGCTGTTCCAGTCGTTGCGAACGTAACATGACCCTCGCTGTTATCAGCCCTTAACGGATGAATCTCTTGGTACTCTGGTGAGTCATACCAGCCTTGTAGCGCCTGCATGTCTGGAAATTTCAATACTACTGACAGGTGCTCAGAATGACCCTCAACGGCAACTGAGTTCATATCGACAAGAACGTATTCCCCTCCGTGGTCGCGTATCGTCTTAGTTACAAGGTCTCGATACTTTTCGAATTCTTCTGCGTTAGTGACTTTAAAGTTTCCTAAAAGATAAGCAGCCATGTGGACTCCTGAAGTGATCAGATTGGAAAGCACTTATAGACAAGGTTATCTCGTTGCATCCCACAACGGAAGGCAAAGATCGAGCGATCGCTTCTGAGCACGCTAAAGCTCGCACACTGGCGGTATACAGACATCAATTACCGAATGGGGTATCGTCATTTTGATGTAACCGACGAACAGCAACGAACGGTGCGGCTCTGATGCTCAGACTGATACGAATTTACTTGATTCCCGGTGCAATGCTGCAATCTGTCATGATTGGTGGTGGATATGGTACTGGTCGGGAAGTGGTGGAGTACTTTACAAGTTACGGTACCCTGGGCGGTGTGTTTGCCATAGCGGTCGCCGCAGCCAGTATTGCTATTGTGTTCGCTCTGTCACTCGAAGTGACCAGGGTGTTCAAAGTTTACGACTACCGAAATTTCTTCAAGGTATTGCTTGGCCGGTTCTGGTTCCTCTACGAAATACTGGCGGCTATGTTATTCATGCTGGTGATTGCAGTGATCGGTTCGGCCGCGGGCGAGATATTGCATGCCGAGATTGGTATTCCTGCTTACATGGGCATTGTGGTCATGTTGTTTGCCGTTGTGTTTCTCACATTTTATGGCAGGAATCTCGTGGTGCTGGTGTTGGCATACTGGAGTCTTTTTCTCTACAGCGTATTTCTTATCTATCTCATCGTCGTTTTTCTGTATTTTGGTGATACTTTGACAAATGCTGTCGCCACCGTAGAGCCTGGCTGGTTTCAAAGTGGTCTGCAGTATTCCTTCTATAATGTCACCGCTGTGCCTATCATTCTGTTCGCAGCAAGGGCCATTGAAACCAGAGGTGAAGCGCTGGCTGCGGGAATTATTGGTGCCTCGATCGCCATCATTCCTGCACTCATGTTACACGTCAGTTTTATCACTCAATTTCCAGCCATCCTCGGCACTGATTTACCTATTTATGATGTGTTTGTTCGGCTTGATCTCAGCTGGTTGAAGCTTTTATACCTAGCCGTGTTATTTGGGACTTTCATCGAAACCGGGGCGGGTAACATTCAGGGTTTTGTCGAACGACTCGACGGCTGGTGGATAGAGAGAACAGGACATGCGCTGAGTCAGCGTATTCATGGAATGGTTGCCGCTGTTTTGGTCATTCTGGCGGGGATGCTGGCGCAATTTGGTATTGTGGCTTTAATAGCCGATGGGTATGGCACACTCGCGTGGGGATTTATGGTTGTCTATATTATCCCATTGCTGACGATTGGTGTCTGGCGCCTGATTAACGACGCACGCAACAAAAATTTCCTTAGCGATGAACCCCGCCGCCGGTAAGACAGGGTCAGTCTCTGTTTCATAAAATCTTCCCGTCAGTAACGTTGGTGAATACGCAAGTCGCATTTTCCGATGCTGTTTTCCCGCCAAGTTTGAAGGCGGTATCATGGTCTTACCAAAATCGAACTATGCTTGCTAAAGTTTTAACGCAAATAGACAATTTTTCGGGCAGCTGCAAATATAGCTGCCAAGGAAGTTATTAACAGGACTCACATTGGAGAAGAACCATGAAAAATATGGCGACCGCTATACTCGCACTAACAATATTCCTAAGCTGTAATATTCTGGCTGATGGGCATGAATCTGCTACTAATAATCAGGGTGCTTTCACCACTATTATGGTTTCAGCTAAAAACCCAGACAAATACATAGAAGCAGTCAAATCCAATCCGGCGCTTTACGAAGCGATTGGTGCCGATGCCGGTGGATATTGTTCGACCATCTCAGGTCACGACTACCCGGGGCAGCTTATGATGTGGACTGCATTTTCCAGTGTTACCGCAGCATTTATCGGCGGCACTCGGTACGACCCAAGCAAAGCGTCTGGACAAATGGCAAGGATGAGAGAGGTTAAATACACAACCACTTGGGTGCCGGTAAAGGGTTTTGCGCGCTTGGACCCGGGTTATGAAAGGGCCATGAGGATAAAGGTTTCTCAGCAAAATGTACCCGCTTTGGTAGCCGCGCTAACAAAAATGGAAAAAGAAGTCCAAGCAGCTGGTCATGATACATTCTTGAATGGCCTATTTGTCGCGATAGGCGGCGGAAAAGAGGAAGCAGGAACATATTACTTAAAATCGATCACCTCTGATGCCAAAACGCATGCAGCGCTTTTTGATGACTATATGGGTGGCGAGGCATCATGGAGTGGCTCGTACGTTGAAGCGATGGCCTTGATTGATGAAATTGTTAACGATCAATTTGAGGTTTGTGAGCAATTTTATACCGCTGGTTAAATAGCTACTTTTCCTAGAAGCAACTATAGCAATAGATTTTACGACGTTGGAACCCCACAAATGCTGGGGTTCTTTCGTTTCGGGGTGGTGAAATTTGGCAGGACTAATCATTCGTCATGGGATGCTGTCTTCTTAGCTTTTGCGCCCGTTGCGACTCCTCACAAAAATGATTGCGGCAGACAGTCCATTTCAATTGGTACGCTAAACGTGATTTCGTCCTTACCTAACGGAGCCTGCAGGCAATGTGAAGCGGCTTGGTTGTATGTCCAATTACTCAAGGTCCTGTTGCGGCTATCGCTCTGCCGCGTGATGAAGTGGGTGAAGAGCCAGCGCAACGCATACTATTTTGTACCTATAGGCTCGGAGCCTGCGCCAGCATTGAAGCCCTGACTGCTGTTGAAAAAATATTGAAGCAATTGGGTCTTGACCGGACCGTCGGATTGCACGACCCTATCAACCTAAATTGATCGAAATAAATCGATCGGAACGCAAAAGAGAGCTAAGCATGGCAGAAAGAATCAAC
>CAJXBG010000240.1 GCA_913050215.1 uncultured Gammaproteobacteria bacterium | reverse complement strand
CCATTGAGTGCACAAACGATGGGTGTATCGATGTTCCACATCACGTTAATCGGCGCATCTCGCAAATCAAAAAGCTGACGAGGACGATTGCTGCCCTTGGAATCACCACTGCCGATGCCACCTTGGCCAACGTCAATAAGGTCGAGTCCCGCGCAAAACCCCTTGCCAGAGCCTGTCAACACAATGCATCTCACATCAGGATCCTTGTTTGCCTCAGTCATCTTCATGGATAGCTCATTCAGCATTACGCGACTGATCGCGTTGAGTCTGTCTGGGCGGTTGAGCGTGATTACAACAATGTTTCCTTTTTGTTCCACCAAAAGTTCTTCAGTTGAAGATGCGCTTATCGTCATGGTCTTTCCCTCTTAGCTATTTAATGAGTTCTCGGTGCGATTGATCGTCGTACGATCAATAAATGATTTAATATCTTTGACGGCCTGACTCTTTCGCCGATGAAATACTGAAAATGACACTACCATATCAACGTGTCCAATGCCTTCATAGACTTCACGGCTCGCTTGTCCGCCCACAGCCAGTTGCTTTTCCATCAGACTTTTCGAGTGTCCTCTTCGCACCCGGTTATCTTCTTTTCCATGGAGTAAATACAGAGGCGGCGCATCGGGACGAACGAAGTTGACTGCCTGCGAGAGAGGATACTCATGCTGCGGCGCGAATAGATCCCAGTGACTTTCCTCCGTATAAGGATAAAAATCATAAGGACCCGATAAGCCAATAAAAGCAGCTATACGTTTTTCAGCGCCGGGCAAATGAGACAACAATGCAGGGTTGAGACACAACAGAGATCCTAGTTGAGCCCCAGCAGAGTGCCCCATAACGTATATCGGGCGGCGAGAATCGATTTCCTCGCTGTTCATCACCCAGGTTGTGGCCATACGAACATCCGATAGAATATCCGAGAATCTGACATTTGGGTAAAGCCGGTAATCCGGCACCACGACGTCGTATCCAAGCGAACATAGGGTATCTGCGACGAAACGATAGTTTCCTCGGTGGCCACTTTGCCAGTTACCACCATAAATAAAAAGGACCAACGGACGTTTCAACTTGTCTTCAGCATGACCTTTATGCAGGACGTAGTGATCAAGCTGATTTCGAGGTTCCGAACCATAGGGGATGCCTCGATTCACATGGTAACCGCCTGATTTTGCAGCGGCATTTACAATTCTCACACCAGCAAGCTGGACCCAATCAGAGATAAAATTCCTGAGTTTCAATAGCCTATTTTCCAAAATTCCTGTAGCATTTCCCGCGGTTTTCACTGTTCCTTAACAACTGGTGCTATTAGGAAGCCAAATCCCGCGTCGGGCCTATATTATGCTCGTGGTTTACCCGCCACAAGTCGCCTCCTCACCAATTATTACAAAATGGAATTTTGAGATCTTGTTGTATTGCTGCTCTTTTAACAAGCGCCCCTGCGCCTCGAACCTCTCGTATCGAATTTTTATTGGCTTCATTACGCTACTGTTCACCTGCATATATAACCCAACTGCTCATGCCCAATCGAAGCTAAATACGCAAAGCGTGACAAAAATTGCCGATGACGTCACAACAACGCTGATCAAAAAGCAGCACTCAGAAATAGACATCAAGATAGACGGACGACTTGACGAAGATGTCTGGGCGACTTTACCGTACATGGATGATTTTGTCGTAATAGAACCAGATACCTTAGTCCCAACAGAATACAGGACCGAAGCAAAGTTATTTTACACGGAAAAAGGCCTGTATGTCGGTGTCCACAGCGAACAACCGAAGGCGACGCTGATCTCTAGATTAAGCTCACGGGACGACTTTATACCGAGAGATGCCATTTCGATTACGCTCGACCCTGGCGGGTCGGGACTTTACGGCTACTGGTTCGGCGTCAACCTAGGAGGCACACTCCAAGATGGTACCGTGCTACCCGAGAGACAATTTAGCAATCGCTGGGATGGGCCATGGAATGGCGCTTCGGTTGAAGTCGAAGGCGGTTTTGACACCGAGTTCTTCCTGCCCTGGTCTATGATGACAATGCCGGAATCGGCAAACAGCACCAGAAACATGGGCATCTACTTGTCTCGCAGCGTCGCCTACAAAAATGAGCGATGGGCTATTCCTGGCCTACCGAGAACAACGAATGTGTTTCTTTCGAAACTGAGGAAGCTAAGGGTTGATGGTGTAAGCCCAAAACAGCAATTTACTTTTTACCCCTATGCGTCGACAACTTATAACAATCTTGATGATGCCGACCCTGACAGTTACAAGGCTGGTTTTGACGTATTCTGGAGACCATCGACTAACCTGCAGCTCACCGCAACGTTAAATCCTGATTTCGGAAACGTTGAGTCCGATCGGGTTGACGTCAATCTATCTTCATTTGAAACATTTTTTCCCGAAAAGCGTGCATTCTTTCTCGAAGGCAACGAGATATTTGATGCAACCCCCAGGGCACGAAGTTGGGGAGGTACGCCAACAACCCTGGTCAATACCAGAAGAATCGGCAGCGCCCCAATTAGGCCTGATATAGACGATTTTGAGCTTGAAAGCGTCGAGCGAAATCAACCCTCAGAATTATTCGGAGCGGCTAAGATAACCGGTCAAAACGGCAAGCTGAGATACGGTCTGCTGACTGCATTCGAGGAAGATACGTTGCTGGAAGGTGAGTTAGACTCGAATCCCCTTAGCGTGGTTCAGGATGGGCGTGAATTCGGTATTGGCAGAGTGTTGTATGAAGACACCAGTACCGGCGCCAGAAGAGGCTTTGGCTGGCTCGGCACTATTGTAGATCATCCCCAAAGCCAAGCTATGGTGCATTCCCTAGATGGTCATTACCTTTCCCGTCAGGGAAAGTGGAACACGGATGCACAGTTCATGTTCAGTGACGTTGATGATATCACCGGTGCGGGAGGGTTTGTCGATGTTCAATACAATCCTTCTCGGGGTCGAGAGCATAGCATGAGCTTCGACTATTACGATGAAGACCTCGACATCAACGATCTGGGGTTCCTACGACGCAATGATCTCGTTGGCGTGGATTACGACTACAAACGAAGCGAATCGGGATTTTCACATATCAAGTCAAGGGAAACATCCCTTGGCTTTACTCAGCAATACAACACCGACGGTAAAAATGTGCGCTCGGGACTGTTCTCATCCCAAGAACGATTTTTTAACAACAACAACTTACTTGTCACCGAGCTCAAGTACTTCCCGAGTCGATGGGATGACGTGAATAGTGGCGGCAACGGAGCATTTAAAATTGATGGCAGAGTCAGCACCGGCGTGCTCTATGGGACCGACG
>CAJXBG010000239.1 GCA_913050215.1 uncultured Gammaproteobacteria bacterium | reverse complement strand
TTTATGTTTGGGGATGGGGTGTATGAGGTGGTGCCGGTTTACAAGCAAAAGCCATTCACCCTCAAAGAGCACCTAGCTCGACTTGGTCGGAGTCTGGCGGAAATTAAAATCATCAATCCGATGGACGAAACAACTTGGGTCAACCTGATTGAGGAAGCGATCGAGCGCAGTGACGAGCACGATGCTTTGGTATACATACAGGTCACACGTGGCGCTTCCGCCAGTCGAGAACACGTCTGGCCTGAGCATACGCCAGCCACTGTTTTAGTCATGGTTTATGATGCGCCGACACTTTCCAGAAAGGATGTGACACCTTACAAGATGATTACGCTTGATGATTTCAGGTGGCAAAAAGGTCACATAAAAAGTGTGAGTCTAGTAGCAGCTGGGCTCTTCAAAAACGAGGCTGTGGCGCGTGGCGCAGACGATGCTATTCTGATTCGAAATGGATTTGTCACAGAGGCGAGTGCGTCAAACGTTTATATCGTTAAAGATGGCGTGCTCATTACGCCGCCTACCTCAAATTCCATTCTGCACGGGATTACTCGATATCTTGTGCTCAGTCTTGCGCGAGGCGACGACATACCGGTTGAAGAGAGAGAAATAAGTGTCGCGGAATTAGATGCTGCTGACGAAGTGATTATTAGTAGTGCCGGCCATGAAGTCTGGCCAGTAGGCAGCGTCAATGAGGCATCCGTGGGTAACGGAGAAGGCGGTGTTGTCTGGCAACGTCTTGATCACTTATTCCAGGACTACAAATCCACTGCCGAATAGATCTGTCTCGTCGGGTGAATTGTAGTCCATGCGTGTTTGTTAGCGGGTTAAGCGGTAGAGCATGCGACTCGTTTCACCAGTAGCATACAAGGTTCCATCCGGCATCGCGGTGATTCCGTTAAACACCATAGAAGGGGGCTGATCCGCAGAAGCAGCATCGCTACCAGCTGATATAGTGGCAAGGGTAGTGCCCTCGCCGTTCATTTCGGTGGCAACAATCTTCCCGTCACTACCCTGTACGATGACAAACTCATCTCCAACGATGGTGAGACCCTCTGGGTCAGTCAAACCTTCTGCTACAACAATGGGGTCATCTAGCATTTGATTGTCGTTGCCAATTTTATAAATTTTGCCTTCTGATCTTGATGTCACATACAGATTGCCGTTACTGATGGCGAGTCCCGTAGGTGTATCAATTGACATAAATTGCGTTCGGCCGTTGTTGTCGAGACCGATGATTGTATTGCTGCCATGTTCTGTTGCGATTATTTTGCCCGCATACCGAACCGCGGCAACCGGACCTGCCAGTCCCGTATGACGTTCAACAACTTCCATCCCGACCGGGTCCCATACTCTGATGTCACCATCGACCCAGGAAACCAGAATTAGTTTGTCACCGTCGGTCGAGAGATTCAGGGCACCACCCATTTTGCCCATACGCATGACATTTCTTTGAACCTGGGTTTCCTCGCCGCTCGCGGGATCATAAAAACGAATGGCATGCACGTCCGCAATGACTAATTCGCCGTTCAGCAGGGTGATACCCCCGGGATGGGCCAAGCCGCCAGGTTGTAACGTGGTCAGGCTACCATCAGCTTCCACTCGTTTCACAAAACCATCGGTGTAGCTCGAAACAAACAAGCGGTTGTCCTTATCGAAAGCGAAGTTGTCGAGTCCCTCTGATAATGACGCAACTACTGTTTTTGTGTCTCCCTCGATTTTAACAACTTCACCTGTTCCGGTGTCGAGCACATGCAAAACCCCCCGTTTATCGAATTTAACCGCTGCGGGGGTGGTGAACCCGCTTGCTTCAAGACGCATGGTATTGTCTTCAACATTGAAACTGACAACCTCACCTCGAAACCATCGTGGGCCATACAGGCGGTTATCGCTGCCCCAGTCCATGCCATTTAGACCGCAACCCGGACCCAAATCTTCTGCGATAACGCGTGGCTCGGCGATACCCTTTGGATCTACTTCGAAGAGTCCTGTGCCAAAGAAGCACTGGGAGACGAAAAGCCTGCCATCATCCGAGAATGCAAGGGGATTGACCCCCGGCGTTAATTGGGCTGCAACCACTTTGTAGCCGTCAGGAGTAAAACCGGCAACCTCACCGGTGAGAATTGATGTCCAGAAATATGAGCCGTCTGCTGCAAAGGCTAGGTCATCAGGACCCTCAACGCCATCTTCTACCGTCAGTGTTTTCAGCATTTCACCAGAGTCAGGATCGATAATGCTAATAGTTGAGCCGATAACCGACGCGACATATAGTTTGTTGTCGGCGGAAAACGCAAGGCCATTACTCCCAGCGATATTTGCGCCGGTAGCGATTGTTGTGAGCACAGGTTCCATGACCGCGTTTTCCGATGCGTCCGTTGCGGGTTCTTCGCTGCAACCCGAAAGGATCAATGTGGCAAAGAAAAATCCGATGAGGGAAAGTTTTAGCAACGGTTGTTTGAATGTTCTCATGAGTTTGGTTCCGTATTTTTTCGATTCATTAGGTCGTGATAAAGCGCGTTAGGCTTTAGTATTTTGCTTATTGGTGAAGGTTGGATATAAAGCCGTCTATGGCATCTAACATTCTTTGCCTGGGCGTTTCAAGAAGTGCTGCATGGTCGCCGTCCGGTAAACTTACCCACCATTTGTTGCTGGTTGCCACTGCTTGAAAAAATTCACCTTGATGTTCAGTGGTGGCCAGAGGGTCGAACTCCGCTTGCAATAATAACAACGGGGTCTTTATCCTCGTAGGATCCAATGCCTGCCATTGATGCAGATCCTTAAAATCGACCCGCACCGGATCAGCAGACAGCGCCGCTGCAACGTAAGCTGCAATGGCCTCGTCACTAATGGAACCCGGTGTAATAAAATCACTCGCCGCATTGTGTGCCGTGTTTTCTTTTGCCGGAGCCTCCGCTGGATATTCTGGTCGCTCGGTCGACGCAAACCTGCCTCGGTAGTAGGGGTATCCAAACAGTGTCACCGAGGAAACCAAATCAGGCAGACGTTGAACAACCAATTGCGCAACCATTGATCCATATGACCATCCAAACAGGTGTGAAGCGATCCCGTTTCGCGACTTAATCCAAGTGAGAATGGCTGTTGCATCCCGAGCGGCACGGTCAGGTGTTAGCCAGCCCGTGTGATCTCTTGGCGTGCGGCCATAACCTCGGCCGTCTAGTGCGTAGACTGTGTAGCCCTTTTCTACTAGACCATCCATAAAAGATAGATTTTCGCCAGTCACTTGCAAGTCGAAGTCTGGTAACGCGCTCCAGGTTTTGCCATGAAGTAAGAGGATTGTGCCCTTTGGTTTTGATGCACGTTTCTCCCACAG
>CAJXBG010000238.1 GCA_913050215.1 uncultured Gammaproteobacteria bacterium | reverse complement strand
GGTTGCAGAGACGCTATGAACAGTTTCTCGGTGGCGTTATCCATACCGCTGGTTGGTTCATCAAGAATAAGTAGGTTACCTTGGTTTAACAGCGCTCTTGCGATAGCCACTCCTTGTCTTTGGCCACCGGACAAGCGCGTACCTCGCTCACCGACATTCAGGTCATAACCCTCTGGGTGACGGTCAATGAATTCTCCAATGCCGGCAATGTTTGCGGCTGCCAGTATCGCCGTATCGTCTGATAGCGGTGCGCTCATGGCGATGTTTTCCCTCACACTTCCTTCAAACAGCATGACATCTTGTGGTACGTAACTGATTGTTTGGCGAAGGTCTGTTGGGTCTAATTGGTTAATGTCTGTGCCCGATACCAGTATGCTGCCTTCATCTGGCTGATAAAAATGCATCATCAATTTTTGAATCGTGGTTTTACCTGAGCCCATCTTGCCTATGATACCGATTCGCTCGTTTGGTTTTATGCTGAAACTGACATTTGAAATAGCCGGGTTCTGCTGACTTGGGTAACTAAAACTGACATTTCTGAACTCAATCGCGCCATCAAGGTCTGGTCTGTGCAGAAATTTGTGTCCATCCGGACGTTCCACAGGTAGAGACATAACATGATTTATCGCCTTGTATGCGGCGACGGATTGATAGTAACGGTTGAAGATCCCGGCAACTTGGGCCATAGGAGAGAGGCATCTTCCGGTAAGAATTGTGCAAGCAATGAGGCCACCAACTGAAAGGTTTCCATCGATAATGGCGTACACACCTGCTGCGACGATTCCTACGTTCGCGAGTTGTTGTACGACTTGGGTGAAATTCACAGTCACCAGAGCGAGGAGTCGAGACTTAATTGACAGCCGTGCGAGTCGGGCGTTGAATCCTTCCCATTTGCGTTGCATTACACCTTCTGCTCTTGCGCCCTTGATCGCATCAAGTCCCGTGAGCGATTCGATTAACATTGCGTGTTTTTTTGCAGATTCGGCAAACGTTGCGGTAATCACTTCTTCCAATGATCGCTGAACAAAAAAGCTGAAAATAATGATCAACGGTATTGCCGTAAGGGGAACCAGTGCGATATTGCCACCGATGCCATAGATTAGTAGTACAAACAACAGAACAAACGGCAGGTCGATCAGGGTAACGAGAGTGGTAGAGGTGAAAAATTCTCTGAAGCCGTCGAATTCTTGCAAGTTGTTTGCAAATGACCCAACTCTCGTCGGCCGCTCGGACATCTTGATATCCATTACTCTGGAAAAGGTTTTAGACGAGAGAATGATATCTGCTCGTTTTCCAGCGACATCAATGAAATAACCCCGTAAGGATTTCATCAACAGATCAAAGGCAATGACGATGACAACACCAGAGGCGAGCACCCATAATGTCTCGGTGGCATAGTTCGGTACGACGCGATCATATACGTTCATGATGAACAGTGGTGAAACCAGTGCAAACAGGTTGATGAGTAGTGACGCGACAAGGACCTCTGCATAAATTCCCCGGGACCGTCTGATGGTTGACCAAAACCAGTGCTTTGAGAGAGGCGTATTCTCTGACTCATCTAGGGCAGATAAGTCAGGTTTGAGATACAGACATGATCCCGAGTAAAGATCGGCAAGTTTCTCCATGCTGATGGCTTGGGCTGTTTGGTCATTGATATCCTCGGGAAACAATATCGTCGCCTGATTTTCCTGAGGTGTTAAAGCCGTCAAGATGCAAGCCTTTCCCTCGGAAAGTAGTAATACAACGGGTAGCACAAGCTCCGAGATTTCTCGTAGTTCTTTTGTAACATGAAGAGAGGTGAATCCGGCTTTTTCTGCTGCCCTGACAAATAGGGATGGCGTTAGCTTACCGTTTTCCAGCGGCAAACCTGCAATCAGGCTTTGCGCTGTAAACGGTCTGTGTTGCAGTCTCGTGATGGCAACCAGGGCGTCGAGCAACGGGTCCTGCGCTGTTTTGTTTGTACCAGTGCTAGTTGGATTGCTCGTCATAGTATCGAGTTTAAGGTCGTGAAAGTGAGCAGTATAGCATTGACTCATATGTGCCTCGAATCGTTGATTTCAGTGGCTGTCTGGCATTCACGTCGCTGAATCATCTCAGCCAAGGGGTTTGCTTTATGTTATGTTTGATGAGATTTTGGCAGTGGAGATCAGGAGTGGTTTATTTGAAGAATCTGACCTCTTCGGCAATGATAGCGATATGTTTTTTTGGGTGGTGGGCGCCTGCACATGCCGCTGAATTGGAAGAGGCTCAACTTGCTGCGAGTGAGGGGCGTTATAGTGATGTTGTTAATTTGCTTACGGGCGTTTTGGAGCAAAGGGGTCTGGATGAGGCCAGTCGAGTGGTCGCTCATTCGAATCGAGGTATTGCCTATAGTCTGTTAAATGCTTATGCCCTCGCGCGCAAAGATCTAAACGCAGCATTGAAGCTAAACCCGGACCATGCCTTGACGATGAATCATCTTGGATTGCTCGCAGAACAGGTGGAGAAGGACTACGGTGTAGCGGCCGATTATTACGAGCGGGCGTCGGCGCTGGGGTTTTCCGCCAGTCGGGTCAATCTTGCAAAGCTTTTCATGAGTGGTAAGGGTGTTCCGCAGACTGACGAAAAAGCATTCGAGCTGTTACAGCAGGCTGCACTGGAAGAATATGCAATGGCTTATACGCCGCTGGGGGAAATGATGGCTGAGGGCAAAGGCACTAAAAGAAATTCCCGGGCTGCTGTTGCGATGTTTCAAAAATCTGCCTCCGCTGGTATCGCTGACGGTCAGTATGCGCTGGCTGATGCCTATGAGCGAGGCATCGGTGTTGGAGGCAGCAATGCAAAAGCGGCGGAATACTATTTGAAGGCGGCAGTTCAGGGTCATGGAAGAGCGCAGAACTCACTTGGATATCTGTATCGGCGTGGAAGCGGTGTACCTCAGAATTTTCTGGAAGCCGCTAAATGGTATCGACTCGCCGCCGATCAGGGGGTGCCCTCTGCAATGAATCGCTTGGCATGGTTGCTAGCTGGTTGTCCTGAGCCTGAAATTTGTAATGGTGAACTCGCAGTGGAACTCGTGCAGCAGGCTTTTGAACAAAAAGATTTCAATGAAGCAGACCGTGCTAGTTATGAAGATTCGCTTGCGGCGGGGTATGCTCGTTCAGGTCAGTTCGATATGGCGATTGAAACGATGACCCGGACGCTATCAAATCTAAGACCTGGCGACAGGCAATATGCCGGTTTTGCGAGACGCCTAGCGCTTTACCAAACCGGTATTCCTAAACAACTGTAGGTCGTCCGAGCTAGATAATGCTAAACAGTTTTCTTGAGCATCTGCGGGCACACCGCATACCCGTCTCCTTGCGTGAGCATCTTGATCTACAGCATCTGTTTCTGAATCGACTTAT
>CAJXBG010000237.1 GCA_913050215.1 uncultured Gammaproteobacteria bacterium | reverse complement strand
CTGTGTCAGGAAAAACCAGTGCCAGTAAGCTCGCGCAAATTCGACACTGGTATTGGCATACATTTCGCGGGTAGGTGCGATGTCAAGCAAAGTCATGGCGGCAACACGATCAGGATGATCCAAACCCATCCGATGCGCCACCCGCGCCCCTCGATCATGGGCGCCAACCAGAAATCGTTTATGACCCAAACGCTGCATAACCGCGACGATGTCATTGGCCATAGCACGTTTTGAATAGGGCTGATGCGATGCATTTGACGCTGGTTTATCTGATTGACCATATCCGCGTAAATCGGGACAGACGATTTGATAAGAGCGTGCCAGAATTGGTGCCACACCGTGCCACATAGCAGATGTCTGCGGATAACCGTGAAGAAGAACAAGCGGAGGTGCATCTTGAGGTCCAGCGCGGCGAACAAACAAAGTCGCACCGTCTCCTTCGATACGCTCGCGCACGAAACCCTCAAACATTTTGAACTCCTTGGGTATGTTTAACTTTTATCCATTATTTCAGATTAAACCTGAATATTTAATCGTAAAAACTGAACAGTTTTGCCGACTAATTCTTGCGTCAATCCCATGTAGTCTTTTTCAACAGAAGCCGCGCCAGAAGAAATCAGGGAACGCGGTAAAAAGAACCAAAGGAGGATATCATGAAATTTCTGTTGAACACCGCATTATCTCTTACGTGTGCATTAGGTGCTACATCCGCGTTTGCCGCCTGCGATACAGGCGAAACCGTTATTAAATTTAGCCATGTTACCAACACTGACAAACATCCAAAGGGAATAGCAGCCACGTTGCTAGAGCAGCGCGTCAATGATGAGATGAACGGCAAGGCCTGTATGGAGGTTTTTCCAAATTCAACCCTTTATGACGATAATAAAGTTCTTGAAGCATTGCTTCAGAATGATGTGCAGCTAGCAGCGCCTTCGCTGTCAAAGTTTGAGAAGTTCACCAAACAGTTCCGTATCTTTGACTTGCCTTTCATGTTCGAGAACATCGAAGCCGTCGATGCATTCCAAGGCTCTGATGCTGGGCAGGCTTTGCTAGACAGTATGCAAAAGCGTGGTCTTCAAGGTTTGACATTCTGGCATAACGGTATGAAACAAATGTCTGCTAATGTACCGTTGATGTCACCAGCAGACGCTAATGGTCTTAAATTCCGTGTGATGTCGTCAGACGTTTTGGTTGCCCAAATGGAAGCACTCGGAGGAGCTCCACAAAAAATGGCCTTCTCTGAAGTCTATGGTGGGTTACAGCAAGGTGTCGTTGATGGGCAAGAAAATACGTGGTCAAACATTTATGGTAAAAAGTTTTTCGAAGTACAGGACGGTATCACGGAAACCAACCACGGTATTATTGACTATCTGGTTGTGACCAGTGTTGATTGGCTTGATAGCCTGGAAGCCGATGTCCGCGACCAGTTTTTAACGATCTTGAACGAGGTAACTGAGCTTCGCAATGCTCAATCCTTTGCTGTAAACCAAGCCAACCGGCAAGCTATAATTGAGGCGGGCAGCACAGTTCGGACTCTAACGCCTGAAGAGCGTCAGGCATGGGTTGATGTTATGAAACCAGTCTGGGATCAATTCGCGGATGATGTTGGTCAGGACATGATCAACGCAGCACAATCCCTTAATTAAAGTCTCTTTATTCAACCTGTTCGGAGGCGTTTTGGACGCCTTCTAACATGCTTGGAAAGTTAAATTATGAATCACTCAAAATCTTTTACCGATCGTATTGAGGAGACGTTGATCTCAGCCATTCTTGGCGTAATGACATTGATTACATTCGCCAACGTCGTGGCGCGGTACGGGTTCAACAAAAACATTCTTTGGGCTCTTGAGCTAACTGTCTTTCTCTTCGGTTGGTTGGTACTCCTAGGTGCCTCTTATGCCGTCAAAAAGGGTTCACATCTTGGTGTTGATATCGTCGTCAATATTCTAACTTCGAAATCACGCCGCGTCTTGGGTTTGGTTGCTGTGGCTGTATGCGTTGCCTTCAGCTTTCTAATGCTGAAAGGAGCTTGGGACTACTGGGCGAATTTCGCCAATCTGCCGGGCACGGAGGGGCGTTGGTTTCCGCTCGGTTTTGAAGAAAAGTACCGCGACAAAGGATGGTACGAGGTCAATGACATCCCGCATCCCGCCATATTAGGATGGATGGAAACTGTCTTCAATGAAGGCGAAGAATACGAGAAAATCCCACGCCTTTTGCCATATCTCGTTCTGCCATTGTCAATGGCTTTGATGCTTTTCCGGTTTCTACAAGCTGCATGGGCTCTCTGGGTCGGCGCGGCTGACCGTTTGGTGGCCAGTCATGAGGTTGAAGATGAAATCCAAGATGCTCGTGAGCAGTTGAGAAAGAAATCCTGATGGAAGTTGTTCTACTTTTTACCTTAGTCATCGGCATGCTGGTTATCGGTGTACCGATCGCGGTCGCACTTGGCATGTCCTCCCTGCTGTTTCTGCTAGCCTTTTCTGACAGTTCACTTGCATCAGTGGCCCAAACCCTGTTCAGCGCCTTCGAGGGCCACTATACGCTGCTTGCGATCCCGTTTTTTATTCTAGCCTCTTCGTTCATGACAACTGGAGGCGTTGCCCAGCGGATCATCCGGTTTTCAATTGCCTGTGTCGGACACTTGCCCGGTGGGCTGGCCATTGCCGGCGTTTTTGCCTGCATGCTGTTTGCAGCCCTGTCAGGTTCTTCACCAGCAACTGTCGTGGCAATTGGAACGATCGTTATTGGAGGAATGATCCAAGTTGGCTATTCAAAGGATTTTGCTGCAGGTGTGATCTGCAATGCAGGTACGCTGGGAATTCTTATTCCACCCTCTATCGTGATGGTTGTCTATGCGGCTTCGGTGGAAGTTTCGGTTGGGCGGATGTTTCTCGCTGGCGTCATCCCGGGGCTTTTGGCTGGCTTTATGCTTATGACCGCGATTTATGTCATGGCAAAGGTGAAAAACTTACCCAAAGGCGAATGGCAAGGATGGAGAGAGGTTTTTGCCTCGGGACGCGAAGCCGGTTGGGGCCTTTTCTTAATCGTGATTATCCTTGGCGGTATCTATGGCGGGGTATTCACCCCAACCGAAGCGGCCGCGGTTGCTGCGGTCTATGCATTCTTCATTGCCAACTTTATCTACAAAGATATGGGTCCACTTGCCGAAAAAGGCCCGCGCGATCTTTCCGCTGCCTATGTAGAGGGTCCAAGAGGGACCACTTCTTTATGGCGTCAGCCTTGGGCGCTGGTGACAGCTTTCTTCCATCCCGATACAAAGCACACGCTGCTGGAAGCAGGCAAACTCACCGTTACGCTCTTATTTGTAATCGCAAACGCGCTCATTCTTAAGCATGTTCTGACGGATGAACAAGTTCCACAACATGTGGC
>CAJXBG010000236.1 GCA_913050215.1 uncultured Gammaproteobacteria bacterium | reverse complement strand
CCGCTGGATGGGATCATTGCCGTAAATCCCTGAAGTGCGTTGTTGCCATCAACCAAAAGATTAGTGTTGGACCCGACTTCGCGCACAGGTGCTTGTTGACCGGGAGATGTTCCCCAACAGTGGTGCATTGCGACGACACCGGGTTTTATCCTGTCGTTCGCTTTTGAAACCGCAGGAATAGAGCCATACTGGGAGTGAATGACAATTTCCTCATCCTCACCAATGCCGAGTTTGTTCAAATCTGCTGGATGAATGTTTGCATGATTGGTTGTGCCAGACTTATCCCGAAGCGCGGGTAAGTTTCGACCAAAGGAATTTAAAACATACTTACTTCTAAAACTAATGAGTTGGTGAGTGTAGTCATCGGTAGTACCTTCAGACTGCCGTAGTGCTTCAAATTCATCTGCAACGCCAACTGGAAATAGTTTTAGTTTGCTGGACGATCCCTCCCTAGGAGGTTGAATCTCTACCCGCATATCCTCAAAGATATGGCCGCCGGGGTTGTCTCTCAAGTACTGCAGATCAGCCCGAGATCCTGCTGTGATGGCTTTAAGTATGTCAAATTTGGAGGGTTTTTCCGTGTTTGGAATTACACTTCCACCAATAGAGACTTCAATCCCGAGTCGTTTTGCCAGTCCCCAATAGAACTCCCATTCTTCAATGACATCGCGATCGGTTTGTACAACAGCTTTGCTATATTGGCTGTAGGGCTTTTCATACCAGGAATCAGCCAACAGGGTAACGTCTTCTCGTTCCAGTGTAAGTTTGGGTGCAATGACATAGTCTGCCATTTCCGCGGTTGCAGACATGTAAGGGTCGATGCAAACGAGTAAATCAAGCGCTTGCATCGCTTCAAATGCCTTCTGCTGATCCGGCCAGGCCATCAGCGGATTGCCGGCGATGACAAAAAGGGCTTTTACCTGCCCTTTACCAGGCGTCAGAATTTCATCAGCCAGTTGCGAGGTGGGCATTTCCCTTACGCCGGTTGCTGATGCTAATTCACCGAATTCCGGATTCACGCGGCAGCGTGTTCCGCGGCCCCATGCCAGAGGGGCTTCATAGACTTGCGCATATTTCGGCGTGTCGCGCGCCAGAGCACCGGGGTTGGGCATCATTTCTCCGGCTCGGTAATAGCGACCACAGATTGTATTTAAGGACGCGGTCAGGTGCTGGGTCAGATTAGGATGTGAGCTCATTTCCGGCCCAGTACCGGTAACCGCGACGCCGCGTGGACCGGCGGCGAAGGTTCGGGCGGCTTCGACAATCGCGTCGGCAGGAATATCCGTGCGCGCTGAAACTGATGCTGTATCGTAACGTTCTACCGATTGGCGAAGTTCATCAAGGCCACTAACAAACTCTTCACAAAAAGCGGCATCATGCAGATCCTCAGCCAGAATGATTCGGATCATGCATGCCAGTAATGCGGCATCTTCGCCGGGTTTGATCTGCAGGTGAAGATCTGAACGTCGCGCCAACTCAGATTCTCTCGGATCAATCACGATCATTTTCAAACCACGTTTCTTTGCCTTTCGTAGTTGATCTGCAGGACTAATGGGTGAAACACCGCCAGGTGAGCCATAGTGGGAGACAAGAGGATTATTGCCGATGATCATCGCAACGTCGGCATCTTGTAAGAAATGGCCGCCAGCCGTCCAGTAACCCATTCGTGAGCCAACGTAAACTTTTGCGGGTTGATCGATGGTCACGCTGGTGTAGTAGGAGGGTGACTTGAGTGCGTTGTGCCATTCTCGGCTGTAAACCAATTGTCCCGAGTTCTGGAATGCGACTGTGCCGTTATAGGTAGCGATTGACTCAGGTCCGTGCTCTTCAACCAATTTTCGAACGCGCTCGGCGATTTCATCCATCGCCTGTTCGCTGGCAATATCGGTAAAGTCGCCATTGCCCTGATTAACTTGACTGCTCGTCAAGCGTTGGGGTTGATACATTTGCTCTACCAACTGTCTGCCTTTAATACAGGTGTAACCACCGTACATTTTGTTCTCAGTGTCTGGTTTGACAGATAGCACCTTGCCATTTGAAACCTCCGCCACCATTGGACAGTAGGCGTGGCAGTAACGGCAAAAGGTTTTATGTTTTTCACTCATTATAGATTCCTAGTCAAATTCTGCTCAGAGCCAGACAGCTTCTCTATCTGGTTTGGTTAAACGTAATGTGTATTATCAGATACTACGTGAAAAAAGAAAACAAAGTTGGTATTTGAGCGCAGACATGCATTTCCCCTGTGATATTTTGTAAGATTGTAAGTTCAAAAGATCTTATGAGAAACCAACCTACGCGTTGTGCTATAACTCAATTCAGCGTCGTTGGTTGGCCGAATCTTTTTTGCACCTGTAACTAAAAACGAGGGAGATCGTGAAATGAGCAATATGCGCACTGGCTCAGTGAAGCTCGGGCAGGTGGAACGCCAGATTTATCGGTGGTCGATAGGCGTTGGCCGGTGAAATGAAATTCAATCCCAAGCCTGCAAAGCATCCCATGGATATTCCCCGGGAAGCCATAGAAAAATGTTTTGTGATCGATGCGTGCGGCGCAAATCCAGCAGCGGTGCTTTCAGCGTGACCGATCTTGGTGTGATCGGTGAGTGTATGTTGGAACTTCGTAATAGTGCTGATCAGTATAAGATGGGTTTTGGTGGTGACGTATTCAACACGGCTGTATATGCGGTCCGTGAGGGACTGGAAGTGACCTTTTTTTCCGCTGTTGGTGATGATCACTACTCGAATTACCTGTTGGATTGCTGGCAGAGAGAGCGTGTCTCAACAGGCACCGTCAGGGTGATCCCGTCAGCCACACCGAGTCTCTATATCATTAACACCGATGATCAAGGTGAGCGTTCATTTTATTACTGGCGTGATGCATCGCCATTCAAGTCATGGCTTGCTCCGGGTCAGTATGTCGATAAGCTTGGTGACGAATTGCAGAGGTGTCAGTGTGTTTATTTTTCGGGCATTACTCTGGCACTTTTAAGCCCAGCGCAGCGCTTGTTACTGTTTGGGTTGCTCGAAGATATACGGGCAAACGGTCGATTAGTTGCGTTTGATCCTAACTATCGTCCTCGCCTGTGGCAAAGCGCAGTTGATGCTATGCACTGGTTCGATCAGGCATACGCGCTAAGCGATATAGCCTTTCCCTCCATTGATGATGAAGTGCTGCTTCGCGGCGAGCAATCATCTGAGTCGATAATAGATCGTCTGGTCAACCTTGGCGTAAGGGAAATAGTATTGAAGAACGGTGCATCGGGCTCGACTGTGGTGACGCCAGAGCAAACCATCAAAATACCAGCAACGCATGTAGAAACGGTGGTTGATACCACCGCGGCCGGAGATTCTTTTAACGGTGCTTACTTTTCTGTTCGTCTGAAAGGCGGTCGTGTTATTGATGCTGCCGAAGCTGGATGTAAACTGGCTGCTCAGGTGATTCAGCATTCCGGCGCTATTGTCCCGACCTCCCCAGCTTAATTTTATCGATACTTCCGCCTGCA
>CAJXBG010000235.1 GCA_913050215.1 uncultured Gammaproteobacteria bacterium | reverse complement strand
TACAAGACAAGCTGGCCGCACTGGGGCGTGAAGACAGACCGGAAATAGAAAATGTTGGTCGACTCTTCTCTGATGAGGTGCGGTTGACATGTGGTTAAGGTTTGGTGTGACCGTTCTATTTATCTTGGCGATCGCTGCCGTAGTCTGGGATATTGTTCCATGGTTTGAAATTCAACGATGGGCGGTTGGTGAACAACGCACGTTCCAGAACGTGATGGCTGGTGCGCTTAGGGGTATTCAAGCAGGTAATCCGCAGGCCGTCTGGACATTGTGCAGTGCAACAGCCGCTTATGGCTTCTTCCACGCTCTGGGACCAGGGCATGGGAAAGTCCTGATTGGCGGAGCGTCCCTTGCCAGTGGCGCAACCCTAAAACGGTTGAGCATCCTGACTTTTTTATCCAGTTTAGCACAGGCCGCGACAGCAATCTTTTTGGTCGGTGGTCTCTACTTTATTCTGCAAATAGGGTCTGCTGATTTGACTGACCTTACGGAGACCTGGCTTGCACCTGCGAGTTACGTGGCCATTGCCGCAATTGGAGCTGTGTTAATATTTCGTGGCGCACGCTGTTGGTATCAAATCAGCCATGTCAAGCAGGACACACACGGCTGTTGTGGTCACTCGCATGGCCCAAGCTTCAATGACGTGGCAACGCTGACTTCAACACGCGACGCCGTCGCATTAATCGCCAGCATCGCGATAAGACCTTGTACCGGAGCTTTGTTTCTTTTGGTGATTGCAGCCCGTTTCGATGCTTTCGCGGTCGGGTGTCTAGCAGTGGTCGCGATGGGCTTTGGGACCGCAGTTTTTAACCAGATGTTAGCGATTTCCGGCGTTGCTGCGCGGCGATTGATCGGTCTCGGTGCCCGGGATCCCAAAGGTACGCAAGCCATCTCGGCAACGCTGCATCTGATCCTAGGATTCATGATCATAGCCATCAGCGTTGGTATGCTGTTGCCCTAGTTGGGCCACAGGGTTTTACTACCAAATCGTTGTTTTGTGATAATTTATTAATATGAAAAAGCATGAGGAAAATGAAAAATAAATTATATGTAAACGACACTCGCTTACCTGTTACCCTACTGACAGGATTTCTTGGTGCGGGAAAAACAACACTTCTAAATGCAATTATAGCTCAGTCAACCGGACCTAAGATCGCTGTCATCGTGAATGAATTCGGAGAAGCAGGGCTTGACCATGATCTGATCGAGACCGTGGACGAAGAAGTTGTCTTGATGAAATCCGGCTGCCTGTGCTGTTCCATTCGAGGTGACCTGTCGCGCACCCTGCAAGATTTGGCTGCCCGCAAACAAGAAAGTCGTCTGACCTTTGACCGTGTGGTAATCGAGACAACGGGCCTCGCGGATCCCGCCCCCATTCTACATACGTTCTTGGTTGATCCTTATCTGGCACGGAATTTTCGCATAGATGGGGTTGTCACGGTGGTGGATGCAGCAACAGGTCCGGACACGCTTGACCGTCAATTCGAAGCCGTTTCGCAAGTTGCGATGGCAGATTTGCTTGTCTTAAGTAAGATCGATCTGGTGTCCGAGAGTATGTCAGGGGCATTTAAAATACGGCTGCAAACTCTCAACCCAACAGCAGATATTCTGCGGGCAGATCATGGTGTAGTACCAACCGCAGCCCTTTGGGATTTGAGCGGCATGCGCCCTCAGGGAACATCAGAACAGGCCATGGCATGGTTGATACCATCTGCACCTGCATTTGTTTCCAAAGATCCATTTAATAATCTTTCAGGTCTAGCCCCGTCTTCGGTACTTACAGCCCCACTGCCCAAACACGATGCGCGGATTGGATCGGCGTCCATTGTCCTGAACGACCCAATTCCTCCTGATGCGTTTGATCGTTGGCTCGACACACTCATCAGGCTGCGCGGGCCTGACATCTTGCGCGTGAAAGGGATCGTACATCTGATCGGCATTGAGATGCCGTTCGTGTTTCACGGTGTGCAGCATATTTTTGATCCACCGGTGCCCCTTCACGACTGGCAGGGCAAAACCTGTCAATCGTGCATCGTTGTTATTGGCCGCGACATTACCCGCTCAGAGCTTGTCTATAGCTTTGAGATGCTGCGTACCCATCAAGCTGCCGAAATCGTATAAGGATCATTCCAAATGACTGGCAATCTCGGATCCACAGCACTTAAGAGACGGCGCCGCGCAACAAACCCGATGATGACATACGACACGCTGCCTCAACCCCTTCGAAGTTGGCTCGCGGAAGCTGCGCTTCCATGGTCACCGAAGTCGTGCAAACGCATTTGGGACAAGGCACGAACCAATGGCTTGAGCATCGATGACACAATCGTGGTGCTGAATAAAGTAGAGCGAAAAACTCTTTCCCAGGACAAGCATTACGTTTTTGTGAATTGAGGCTGGTGATCGGATTTTGACCTTGGATCAAGTATTAAAAGTGACTGGCCGTCAGTGTGAGACTTCAGGAACAGGAGCTATCTCGGTGGAAATGTACCAGATAATTGCCTACAAAAAGTTCACTTTCAAAGCTTTTCCAGCTAAGAGTTGTGCAAGCGCTCTTGGCTGCGGAAACCTAATTGAGACGGGCGGACTTACTTTGTAGCGTCTTTGGGTGACAAAACAGTATTGTCAGACAAACTTGAACACCCGTAAAGGGCATCTTAGATCAGTTATTATGCGGCACAGAAATTGGACCACGCCGTGAGGGCTTCGTCAGATTAAACCTACTTGAGACGGGCAGGGCTAATTTGTAACCATGCCGAATGACAAAACACTCTCCATTTCGATACATAAAACCTGGTTCTAGGTCCCGGACCATTTTGCCTAGGCTAGTGGACCGGGGATCAAGCAAATGGGGCAGTAGTACCTGTAGAGCGCCCACCCCCGTTCCCGCCTTCAGCGTTGCTTCGGTTCGATTTGCGTGGGATGGTCTTGCTCGGGCCGCGGTCCGTGGGGCAACGGCAGGGGTTACTGTACCTAACCTTGTCGGTTGGGCTGCAAGTGGCGTAGGTGGGATCCCAACCCTAGGGCCTCGCGCCTCGGACCACGGGCCTTTAGTGTTAGCCCTATAGATTTATTTTGGGGGTAGTTTGGTTTGGTAACTGCAGCTCTGTTCACGCTTGAATGTCAAGCTGAACCGAGTCGCTACTCTCGCTGAGTGGTGTCAATTATTGGGCATATATATTTAGGCTGTGCTAGCAATCCGCTGCGAGTTCTCATAAACTTTTTGGCACCCTAAATCTGTTTTCGACAATACCATTTCATACGGCTACATCATTTTAAATTTTACTTAGTTTAGCCGATGTTAACTATTACTGCTTGACAGTTGGCCGCATACGATTGTCCAAGAGTGGCAGCGTGCTGCACGAAATAATAAACTATTAAAGTCAAGGAGAGCTGCAATGTCTTATCGAATTTTGATCCTTGGTGGAGGATTTTCTGGGTTCTATGCAGCGCGTAATATTCAGAAACTAATGGGTCCACAGAGCGAAATAGAAATTGTGAGCCGCGACAATTACTTTGTATTTCAACCTCTTTTGCCGGAAATTGCCGGAGG
>CAJXBG010000234.1 GCA_913050215.1 uncultured Gammaproteobacteria bacterium | reverse complement strand
GAGAAGTGAAGTGGTTGAATCAGGGATAACTGTCATCATTACGACCAGAATTCGATTCTTATGCTCGATCTGCACGTTAGTATCACTTATCCCAAGTCTTTCGTTGAAAACGATAAGGTCCGATGACAGAGGGTTATAGGTTTCATACAAATTCCAATCTCGGCGATGCTTACTGCAAAAAAGCATAAAACAGCTAACGGTAGATCACAAAACTTGACCAACGGGTGAGGTAAGTAGAGCCAAGAGGCGTCGGCAAGTCGGAGAAACATAGTGCTGAGATACCGACATTAGAACCTGGGGTTTATTTCGTGAAATGTTTGGCCTAGACAAGCAAACGCGGAGCGCCGTCACGTCCACTTTTTCTGGGGATTTGAGCATTGGAATGCGGACTTTATCTCGGACGGTATTTTGGAGCGGGTAACGAGGTTCGAACTCGTGACCTCAACCTTGGCAAGGTTGCGCTCTACCAGCTGAGCTACACCCGCATCAAAACACGCGTTTTGCGATCAAGTTGCATTATTGACCAGTATTGACGGATTATCAATTTCCGGTTCAATTGATGGCGTCCCCTAGGGGAGTCGAACCCCTGTTGCCTGGATGAAAACCAGGTGTCCTAGGCCTCTAGACGAAGGGGACACACTTCAACTTGAAGCCGCGCATTCTATGTATCTTAGCCGTTCAGGTCAAGCCGGAAGGAACTATATTTCATCGATTATGTCGTTCGATCGCTAACCTTGGTCCGCGCGAAAACGCGAGCTGCCAGAATACCCGCCAAGAGTCCAAACAAGTGACCTTCCCAAGAGACAAAACTATTTGTTGGCAGAACGCCAAATATGAGGCCACCGTAGTAAAAAAGCGTCAGAGAAGCGATGGCGAGGCCCGAGAAACGCCTCTCATAAATACCAATGGCAACCAGAAACCCGAAATATCCAAACACAAGGCCGCTAGCACCAATGTGAAAAGCCGCACGACCAAAAACCCAAACACCAAGACCACCGACAATCAGAATCAACAAGCTGGAAGAGATGAACATCCAGCGCCCACGCAAGGCAACCAAATACCCCATGAACAATAATGGGGTTGTATTCATGACAATGTGGTTAAAATCCGCATGCAAAAAAGGCCAGAGTACAACACCCGGAAGCGTCTGAAGATTTCTAGGATAAATGCCAAAAGTGTTGAACTGGTGACCCGTCAATGTGTTGAGAAAGTGAGCAAGCCAGATCACGAGCGTGAATATCCCGATGGTCTCCGCCGCTTTTATCCAATTGGCTCGGTCTACTTTATTCAATGTCTTCAGACTTGCTGTACGCAGCGCTGAACCTCTTCGATAGAGGGCACGGTGTCTTGATTCACCATCAGAAAGATACCCGTGCCATCTGTTTGATGTCCTGCATCTGGGTTTGTCACCACAGTCTGTTTGGCGTTCATGTAACCGATAGGTGTTCCCAAACCAGCGAGCAGCATACGTGCCGCTAGTTCACCCCAAGGCTGGACCGGAATCTCAAGATCGAAGCGTTTCGGGTGTGCACCCTGATGATTAAACAGGTCTTCCAGAATCACCTCTGTACCTGGTGCCGCCATCGCTCGAACCATCAACTCGGGATATGCACGCATCGGTCTGATCACCGCATTAGCTCCGTGCTTGATAAATCGCTGCCGATTCTCGTCCTGAACACATTCCGCGATAACGTGTCCCTTGATGTTAAAGCTGGCTAACTTATCTAGAATATCCAGCGTCAAACTGTCGGACCTAATACTATTCGTATTAACAGCCATCACGATGATGAAGTTGGCATCTTCTACATCGACTTCAGCGAGGCTTTCCCGGCCTTCCGGCTCACCGAGGTGCTGCACAACCCCCAATAGCGATAACTCGTTCGGCAAGCCATCTGGAAATGAATCAGAAAATAACTGAATCGGCTGGTCTTCAAGCGCTGGTGTGTTGCGAATTTGTTCAACAAGCAGCCTCAAGTAACGAACACCATCCCGCTCTGGTGAATTCACAATTAAGACATGATCTTTCATATTCCACCTCCACATACCTTTGCGCATTCGCTCTCGCCGGTGAATTCTAAAATCAATCCATTCACCTGCAATCTGCGCAAGCAGAAAAATACCGATACCATACATAAGTATGATAGTGACAAATCGCCCCATAGGACTTTCGGCAGACATATCGCCGTAGCCTACCGTTGTCATTGTTGTTAATGTCAGCCAAATCGCGTCTGACAGATTCAGCCCCTCGAATACCATCATGGCAATCGTGTTAGCGACGGCGACGCCTACGAGAATCAGAAACAGCTCAACAATTTTCCTTTTTCGATCAAAGGTCGTGGCGAGATTGCTCCAGCGCGCGCGCCTGCGACGCCAGAATTTTGATCTTATTCTCTGCATTTAAGGGATGCTTATCTGATGTTTACAAGTCGAGACTTTTCTTTCATGACCCAGCGGTTGACGGTACTACGAACCGTCTTCAATTTCGAGGTGACTAATCAGCTTTTCGGCTGCTAGTTGCCTAATTTTCAATTTATCATCAACACTTACACCAAACTCTTGTGCCAAAGCCACAAAGTCATCGTCGGAAAGCGAAATTGACAGCCTTGGACGTATCGGTTTCGGGTTGACTGGTAAACCCAGTATCTGTCGAACGCGATCAGGCGGGTTAATACCTCGTTCTACCGCTTCAAGGCGGATCTGTCGATTGACGTCGTGACCCACGTCAAACGCGATCTGCACCGCCTTGATGGCACGTTTTTCACCTTCCCATTTGTCCTTGGTGCTCATAGGCAGATCTTATTAAGCTGCGGGCCAAAGTTCACGGATATCACTAATAGAGCGATGCAAAACCAGTGACACTTCGGTTTCACCACCTGCATACACGGCGATCTCCACAGATTGGGATTCGTCCGTGCTCGCCAACGCATAATAATCGAAGGGTTCACCGTCGCCTTCAAATTCGGACGGACCCGCATCTCGGCAATCCTTTTGATAGAAGAATCCTCGCTCACCACACGACGTCTGATGATATTGGTCACTTAGCCAACCGCCTATATCCAACTTGGCCATCGTGTTAAGCGTAGCTGGTGACTCCTCATCAAAAATAGAAGAAAACTCATCGGTATCAAATAGCTGTTCGACAGTTGCCCGGGGAATCTCTATTGAGAATGATGCGCTCTCCCGCCCTGCGTCACCATCTATTGTCAGGTCGATGCTGTCATTATTTTTACTTCGCAAACTAAAGGTCGTTTCAAACTCATGCTCAAATTGCCAAGTAGTGATAGCCGTAACTTCAAACACCTCGTCTCGTAAGTACTCGGGCAGTCCATAGCTGTCGCTCATTTGGAGAAAATCACCGGTCTGAAGCGTCCGAGGATGGTCAAGCACTCTGGCTTCAGGTTCAGTTTTTGTCCTACTCCACAATCCTTTTATAAAAGATTTCATTGCCGCCTATTCCTTTGAAAACCAATCGCTAGATAGATACGCTAACCCTGAGCAGGTAAGCCCCTCGATCGAGAGGCTTGCCTAAAAAACTCAAGCCTTGGTTAAGCGCTTTTGTTGGCTTTAATTCGATCGAGCACTGAATTGGCGGAAGTCTTTTGTTCACCGATACCGGCAGCCTTCATCCTATCTTCCAGACCCTTGTCTGAATC
>CAJXBG010000233.1 GCA_913050215.1 uncultured Gammaproteobacteria bacterium | reverse complement strand
ATTGGCATCCGGCAGAAATGCAGAGCATATGGCAAGTGATTCCTGTGCCTGAAACCCGTGCGATGAAATTGACAGCTATCTACAGTCTCAAAGATGTCACTCAAGGCCTCGAGAAATGGCATAACGCGCGTCTTAGCGTGGGCGGCAGATGGCAACAAGAGAAATGGCGCTGGGACTTTAAGGGAACGGTTTTTGAAGGGACAGGCACATTAAGCCAAGGTCAATCGACGGCAATTGTGCTTATTCCGAAAGGCGTAAACGAGCTAAGAGTTGAATTTGGTTTGGGCGGCGGGACCGGTGAATTTCGCGTGGACGAAATTCAGACTGCGATGGTAAAGCCGAAGTACCATATCGTGATGCTCATAGAGGTGCTCAAATTTTGTTGGGTTGCTCTCGCGGTTATGGTCGTGATTGCCATGATATCGAGAGGACTTTGGATGACGGTCCCTGTTGTTAGCTTGATCATGTTTCTACTATTGTTCATTCCAAAATCCCAGAAAGAGCATCTTCTTGAGTGGTCAGATGCCTTATGGTCTTCATTTTTACCGCTGAGCTGGCAAATTGATTTCGATCACCTCGTGCTATTTATTCTCCTTTCGACTTTTGTTGACATTTATTTAAGATTATTAAAAACCTCGATTGCAGGATATCGAGTTCTCCTGTCACTCGTGACGGTCGCAATTTCGCTGGAGGTGTTGCAGTATTTTGCCGATTTCAGGAGGGTCAATTTTGGAGATGCCGCCGTCAATATAATTGGAGCAGTAATTCCGTTTGGCATTTCGCGCTTGTTGATTTTGGCCTCGAGACGTCGAGTAAAAACTGACAACGCAAAAGCCATGTAACAAAGAAGTTATTTGGAAAATCAGATCGTATTTTTGTGCGAAATTTCGATCATTCAGCGCACCTAAGAATGCGGGTCTAGCCACTAAGCGCCATTGATTGTAAAAAGTCGTTAGGTTGTCGGAAAAATTGACACCCGGCTTGAATCTACCCAATCGGGGAAGTTAATGTTTTGTCAAAATTAAGCTGTCTAACGAATGCTGGTTGAGTTGCAATAAAATCCGCGGGCGCTCAGTCAGGTCATCAAAGTAGGTTAGTAAACTAGGTCACTGTTTAAGAATGGATAAAAGTACACCCACATTGCTAATTGTTGAGGACGACCCAGGCGTCCAAAAGCAGTTAAAATGGCATTTCAGCGATGGAGATTACAATGTGGTGCTCGCCAGAGACTATAACTCTGCAATTGAAGCTCTGAGACTCCACGAACCAACCGTCGTTGTTCAAGATTTGGGGTTGCCGCCCCATGAGGATGGTGTGAGTGAAGGCTTTCGCGCTATGCAGGAAATTCTTCGACTGGCACCAAATACTAAAGTGATTGTCGTTACAGGAGCGCAAGACACCGATCACGCATTACGTGCAGTATCGATGGGTGCCTATGATTTTTATCCCAAACCTATTGATACACAGGTGCTCGATCTCATTGTTGACCGGGCCTTCCAGATGCACGATCTGGAGAAGCAAAATAAGGATCTACGTTATCTGGATGGGTCTAGCTCGCCTCTGACTGGTTTGGTGACTTGTCATCCTGGCATGCTGAACATCTGTAATAAGCTTGAAAAAATCGCTGCGACGGATGTTACCTGCTCTCTTAATGGAGAGAGCGGTACTGGTAAAGAGGTACTTGCAAAGGCGATTCACCTCTTGAGTCCCCGTATCGATACTCCCTTTATTGCAATCAACTGTGCAGCGATTCCTGATACGTTAATTGAAAGCGAGTTATTTGGGCATGAAAAGGGCTCATTTACCGGTGCAGGCAAGCAGACGATTGGTAAAATAGAATCGGCTGAGGGTGGAACCTTGTTCCTCGACGAACTCGGCGATATGCCATTGGAAGCTCAAGCTAAACTTTTACGATTTATTCAGGAGCGGGTGATTGAGCGTATTGGTGGGCGAGTAGAAATCCCCGTTGATGTCAGAATTGTTTGTGCAACCAACAAGAATCTTGAACAGATGGTTGCAGAGGGTACCTTCCGAGAGGATTTGTACTTCAGGATTTCAGAAATGGTGGTTAACATTCCTCCATTACGTGATCGGGGCGAAGATAAACTGTTGTTATCCAGGCACTTCCTCGACCGGTTTGTTCACGAATATAATAGTAGCATTGTCAACTTTGATGAGACTGCTATCGCTGCAATCGATACGTACAGATGGCCCGGGAATGTTCGGGAACTCATCAGCAAGGTGAAAAATGCAGTAGTTATGGCTGACGGTAAATTTATTACTGCAATTGATCTGGGCCTAGAGCAGTCGGCGGAGCTTGCTTTGAATCTGAAACATGTTCGGGAAGCTGCTGAGCGCTCGGCGATTATGAAAGCGCTAACGATTTCTAATGGCAAGATCACAGCTGCTGCTAAATTGTTGGGTGTAACGCGCCCGACGCTCTATGATCTACTCAAGAAATACGGTATCAAAAACGACGCCAAGAGTGATATTCAGAGTGTAGAAAAGCGCGTCGGTTAGTGTTTACGTTTTTGCTCGGATGCCTGTTAACCCTTTGCCTAATATCCTTTGAATTCCTTCCCTCAGGATAAACCAAACAAACTTTGTGTTGGTGACGAGGTAACGTTTCCAGAGGCGCCTCGGTTCCTGCTTGACCCGATAAAGCCATTCTAGACCAAGGTTCTGCCATGACGTTGGTGCACGTTCGACCAAGCCCGAGTAAACATCGAAGCTGCCCCCCACGCCGTGGACGATGGGTACATTCATTTTGTTGCCCCAGGTTCCCATAAAATTCTCTTTCTTTGGACTGGTCATCGCAACCAAGAGAAAGTGGGGTTTTGAAGCAGCAATTGCTTGGGCTATCTCGGACTCTTCCTCGGTTGAAAAGTAACCATTTCTCCTGCCAGCCAGTTTTAGATGAGGGTATTGTTGCGACAAGTTTTTCTCGACCAGCGCTGAAATCTCTTCTGTCGCGCCAAGACAGTAAACTCGCCATTGGCGTTTGTTTGCCAATTCGAAAAATCGGTACATCAAGTCACATCCCGCGACTCTTTCGGGTAACCCCTCGCCAAGTATCCGACTCGCCCAAACAGTAGACATACCGTCTGCGAGCACAAGGTCGGAAGATTTTACGTCATCGGCCAGTAGAGGGTCAGTCTGCATGTTGACCAACTTGGCTGCGTTAACCACGCCAATTCTGATAGCCTCATTATCACTGATTGCCTGTTCAACAAGATCTACCACTTCCTGCTCAGTAACGGAGTGGATATCAGTGCTCATTATATTAATGGTGTCTAGTGCGCGCAATTTACGGGTCTCATCGTGCCTTTTTCGTAAGTAATTATCGGTGCGACTAACAGGGTATATTAGGAGAGAGAGCGATGATGTAACGTGTTTGTGAGTTGATTACTGATATAACTTATAGACGTGGAGCCCGGACTCAATGTCAGCCAACAACCGATGATGAAGTCATGCCTCTTGTCACAAATTTGATACCGTACGCGCGTTCGACACTAGCCGTAAGAAATAAAAAAGTAGCATCCTCCGAACTTTCCGTAACAATCTTCAGATTAAAACCTCCAGATTTAAAACTCCAGATCAAAACCTTCAGATTAAAACTTTCAGAGAAAATCAAACGCAATGATAACTGACGATTCCAGACGACTCTTTCGGGAAACGAGGTCCGTAAG
>CAJXBG010000232.1 GCA_913050215.1 uncultured Gammaproteobacteria bacterium | reverse complement strand
TCATCCCTGAGCACGTCACAGAGATTCCAGAGCTTTTGTACGATGTCGTTGTTTGTCATTCCTGTTCCCTATTCGTAATCCGTTACAGCATTTTCATCTTGAGTCATCAGCTCGATGAGCTTCGGATGAACGAACAGCTTTTCTTTACCAGCTTGAACTTCTTGTAAGACACCAATGTCTGCCAGTTGCTTCAGGTATTCAGATGCTGTTTGTCGTTTGGCAATATCGTTCTCGACTAAGTTCTTAATGCGGCAGTAAGGTTGTTCGAAAATCACTGTTAGCAATTCGTAACTGTACATTTTTGGTAACTTGGTGATGATGTGTTCTCTTGTGACGTCTATCAATTCACGCACAGCGGCAATCTTGGCTGTGGTCATGTTCGCGGTTTGCGTTACACCTTCTAGTAAATACAGTACCCAAGCTTCCCACGCCTGATCGCTAGTAACCTTATTGAGCAAACGGTAATAATCTGCCTTGTTTCGAACGATGTAGTGGCTGAGATATAACGTTGGTAGTGTCAGCAACTCTTGCTCAATAAGGTAGAGGACGTTCAAGACTCTGCCAGTACGACCATTACCATCAGTGAAGGGGTGGATTGCTTCGAATTGATAATGGCTAACCGCCATCTTGATGAGGGGGTCAATGCCGTCGTCTTGATGGAGGAAGTTGGCCCAGTTGCCCAATAAGTCTCTGAGTAAGGGTTCACCCACAGGCGGTGTGTAGATCACCTTCCCGGTTGACTGATTAGCCAGTGTTGTTCCGGGCACCCGACGAATATCCATATCTGTGCCTTTGATGGTGCTACAAACTTCTAATGCGGTTGTGACGCACAATGGCCGATCATTTAGCGACTGAAATCCGTTGAACAAAGCTGTGCGGTAACGCAGCGCCTCCTTGGTAGCTGGATCAGCCTGTTGCTCGTTCTGTGCATATTCAAACAGCTTATCTGAGGTAGTGACGATGTTTTCTATCTCTGAACTGTCTTTAGCCTCTAAGAGCGGGATCAGATTGATGAGCAACCCTTGATTAGGTAACAGTTCACCCGCTTGTTTTAGTTCTGCTAGGGCGGCACGGGCAGGAATACAGGCTTTTAGAATCTTCGCTGACTCCAAATCAGTAGCCGGAGGAAGTTGCGGCAGTTCGTTGTAAGGTTGGTCTTTAGCCCATGACATGTAGATATTTCCACATTATTTCGACATATATTGAGGATATGTCGATTGCATCGACATGTAAACCAGTTGTGTCGATAATTTCCTATTTTGTCGACACATAAGACATGTGTGTCGATACCATGTACACAACAAAAAACAGTCAGCCTTATCTAAACCACTGTTTTATATAGTTTCTATCCAGCTTCAGACCACAACTCCACAACTCCACAACTCCACAACTCCACAACTAGCGTATTCATCACTGAATCAAGCTGACCGCCCAAAATCTTGTCTAGCCCTTTACTGCCGCCATTTCTGGCGAAGTTACGGTTAACAAAATCACCATCAATCACCGTTTCAAACTTCAGCTGGGTTGCCAATCGATGCAGTCATTGCTGCTCCCATACGATATCGAATCGCCATCGGTCCCCACTCCGGTAGCCGCACTCTTACGCTACATGACCCATCATCTGTGCGAACAGGCAGACCTGTTAAAGCCTTGACCGCTGATCGAGATGGCTTTTCACTCAATGTTGACCTGTCATGTCAGCCCTATCAGCGGGATCGATTGGAACGCTTATGCCGGTATGTCACCAGACCCCGGCATAACCTAGCGCGGTATCACGGAGTATTCGTGCGGGGCTGCCGTCAGCCAAATGCACGAATGAGGAAACTCATCGTTCCCACAAAACGTGAAAAAACCAAGTCAAAACTCGATCAAAATGAATGCACATCGATAGCAAAATCCGCATCGGCAGATGAATTAATCGCACCGCTGACCTGGGCTCAGCGTCGCAGCGGCGAACCGCTCAAAGGAGTATTTAAGATGATGGGGCTGCCTTCGGATTTCCGTGTGCCCGTTGTGTGGCGGCACCATGTGTGTCATCGGACGGGGCCGCCTTCGGATCATTGACCCAGACATAGTCCAAAAGATCCTCGATCACACAAGGCGGCCGCCTAGGTCGCAACCACCACCGACGAAACCAGCGACAGCTATCCAATCCTAAATTATGCCTGGACAAACAGCCAAATCACCTCTGCCCAACTTTTAAATTTCCTAAGTGAGCACCCCGGCTGCCTGTAAGACACTAGATCATTAGCTATTGAGACATTGACCAACCACTACCGAAAGACTGTCATTCAAACTTTCAAATTCAAAAAAGGCCAATTGGGGTACTTTTGAAATTCGGAGTAAATGCGCTTTAAAATCACTATCCTCAACGGAACTCTGCCGATTTACGTCGCTCTAAGCCTTATGTCCATCATCTATGAACTCACGCATGAAGCATCTTTTGAGGAAATATCTGAACAGATTTCGGACTTAGCTTCTCACAACATAGAAGCTCTAATTGCAGAAGTTCCGCCCGCGGATTCTAAACAAGCAACCACAACCAAACGTTTCTGCATCATCTTTGCTGTAGTGACCGGCTTTCATCTAATATTGTTAGCAGGTGTACAATTTGATTTTGGGGTGACGATAAAACCGTCAAGCCTCAAGCTTCGGTTACTATCGCAGATTGTCGTCGAACAACAATCAACAACGCCACTGGACCCTCCCCTCGAGCAGCTAATAGAACCATTCGTTGAAACCCCTACTGAAGCGCCGATTCAGACACTAATAGAAACGCCGATCGACGCCATGCTAGAACAACCTTTGACCGAACTTGAGCAGCAACCATCGTCGCGACTCGCTGCAAAACCTCGTATCCGAGCATGGATATCTGAGGCCAAAGCACTGCTACCTAACATCACCGATTCGACAACTCCTTCCTACAAGACTTTTTCAACCCAAGACTTTCCCAACCAAGGAGACAATGAAAACGGCGACGGGGCGTCAAAATACTACCGAGCTGAAGCTATTCAAACCATCGTAACCCGGAAAAGTACGCAGGTCGTTCAAGGCAGTGACGGTAAACTGTTAATAAAGACGAACGATGGTTTTGGGAATATTACCTGCGTACAGGAACGCGGACCCGTATCTACCTTTGAGCAGATCAATCCGACCCTGTGGTATCGCGTGCCGCTTTCTACCTGCGGTCACGTCAAGTAGCCTAATGCGATTATGCTTTTTATGGTCGTTGTCTGAAGAAGCAATGGTCAAATATCGTATAGGCGGATGGGTGCATGACTAAGGAGCTGCAGAGGTCACCCAGTCACTATGCCTCTTAACTTTACAACCTCTAACCCTGTCAAAATCTCCGACCACCTCTTACATATACTACGGCCCCGGCATGGCTACCTGCCTGCCGGCCTATTGCTACCACTTCTAAACTTTCCCACCCTCAATTAGTAATGGGCTGCTGTTAGGCGTGGCTAAAGGTGAGCAGCTTTTAAAAGGGTGAAGATTACACAGTAGACAAAACACTAGACAAAAAGATGTCTTTGACAGTGAACTGACTTTGCGTAAGCTATTGATATATCGTACCGGATCACTGGATTGGAGCTAACAAGAGGAAACAGGGTCGCCTCCGGCCACCATTTTGCGCGAAGCGCAAAATGGGGAGATAACCCAGATCGCTCAGCGGCAGCATTTTCCAAAGGAAAATTGCGAGAGCCCA
>CAJXBG010000231.1 GCA_913050215.1 uncultured Gammaproteobacteria bacterium | reverse complement strand
GTATGCCCGGTCAGAATCTCAACGCCCTCTGCTTTCATCGAATCCATCACCATATGCGAAAACTCGGGATCTTCTCGCGACATAATTCTGTCAAAGGCTTCAATTTGAGTCACTTCACTACCCAAACGATGAAAAGCCTGAGATAGCTCCGTACCAATGGGCCCACCCCCTAACACAACCAGCCTCTTTGGTTGCTCTCGAATTTCCCAGATAGTGTCCGAGGTTAGATATTCAACAGACTCAATATTCTTGATGCCCGGTACCAGGGGCTGAGCACCGGTAGCGACAATGATATTCTTCGCTGTGATGACCTTGCCGTTAATTTCGACAGAATATGGAGATAAAATTTTAGCTTCTCCAATTTCACAGTTCACTCCCAGACTCTCGAATCTCTCAACCGAGTCATGGGGTTCAATTTTTTTGATGATCTGCTGCACACGCTCCATGACATCAGCAAATTCAAAATCGGCAATCATCGGCTTGAAGCCGAGGGATCGACTCCGCGTAATATCCGCAGCCAGTTTTGCTGAACGAATGAGAGATTTGCTGGGTACACACCCGGTATTAAGGCAATCTCCGCCCATTTTGTGCCTTTCGATCAGTGTCACCTCGCCTTTGACAGTAGCAACAATCAGGGCCGCAACAAGTCCACCTGAACCGGCGCCGATGACAATCACATTTTGATCAAAGCTTTTTGGTTTTGACCATTTTCTGAGATTCTTCCCATCCCGAACGATATCGACTATTTTTTTGGCGATTAACGGAAAAATGCCCAACAGCGCAAAAGACAACAATAATTCAACGGAAAGAATATCTGCTGTAGATTCAATTTCGGCAAGCTGTGTACCCGCATTCACGTAGACAAGGGTGCCAGCCAGCATGCCGATTTGACTGACAATAAAAAACGTCAGCACTTTTATTTTTGTCAGCCCCATCAACAGATTGATAGCGAAAAACGGAAACAGAGGCACGAGTCGCAGAGTGAACAAATAGAAGGCGCCTTCTTTTTCGATCCCCTTGTCAATGCCACTCAGCTGAGTACCAAACCTGGCTTCGACTTGTTCTCTCAGGATAAAGCGGGCGACCAACATCGCCAGCGTTGCGCCGATGCTTGATGCAAAAGAAACCAGCAGCGTACCCCACCAAACGCCGAACATAGCGCCTGCCACGAGCGTCAGAATTGCAGCACCGGGGAGTGAGGCTGCGGTTACCGCGATGTAAATAGCGAAAAATGCAGCTGCAATTTCCAGTGGTTGTGTTGCAACCAGTTCGTTTAGCGCAGCTTGCTGGGACTTTACATACGCCAACGTGAGGTAATGCCCAAAATCAAAGGCGAAAAACGCACCGATGATGCCAAGGACGACAATGATGATGATGAATCTACTCAAACTCATGTGTGCTCCGTATCAGACTAATGGGTAGCGTCGTCGCCCCAAATTTGTTCCAGTCTTTGATCGCGACGACAACCAGACCGGTAAAATTTGTAACGGATTGGGTTTTTCTTGTAATAGTCCTGATGGAATTTTTCCACTGGATAAAACCGCTTAGTGCTTAAGATCTCCGTGTATATAGTTTCTCCCTCAAAACGCGCCATCACCTTCTCCTTGGATGCTATGGCTAACGCGCGTTCCTTCTCGTCTTGTACAAATATCGCAGCGCGATAACTAAATCCCTTGTCACAAAACTGTCCCTTGTCGTCAAAGGGATCGATATTCACCCAATACAAATCCAGTAAATCCTGATAGCTAATCACTGACGGATCGTATGTCACCTTTACCGCCTCGTAGTGACCGCGGTGATTGCCATTGTAGGTTGGGTTTCTCAAGGTGCCGCCGGTAAACCCTGATACAACATCAGACACACCGGCTTGTTCCTGATACAGCGCTTCCACACACCAGAAGCAACCCCCCGCGAACACCGCTTTCTCAGCCAGCGCGACGGGTGAGCAAAAAAGCAGGTAACTGATGATGATAAAACCCAGTTTTCCGATGTCATGAGTACTTTTGAAACAAGTCATTTGCCTTCTCTTATATTTCTAAATCATTTCAGGATTAGATTCTGTCGTGGGCTATTAGACCCCGCGGGGCATGATAAACTTTAGACATATCTATCGAAAGTTGATTCTTTCGACTAACCGGTAATAATCGTTCATTCTACCCTCTGGCGAACCTGACATTTTGGCTATTATCTGGCGACATCACGAAGGAAGCACCTGCTACGAAGTCAGATCAGCCGGCGCAACGCGACGGTTATACACAAATGGTGCTTTTCACTCGCAGTACAACCCTCGTCACTTGTTCACCGGTGGTATCTGGGATTTGCTTGTGGTGCCTGCCTTATTTCTTCCATTGAAGCGGTCCGAGATTCTGATCCTCGGCGTTGGGGGCGGCGCAGCGATACATCTATTCAATCAATTGTTTGATCAACCGACTATCACCGGTATCGAGTACGACGAAATACATCTCAAGGTTGCCAGAGAGTTTTTCGGCTGCGACGCAAAAACCGCCGAATTAATTCACGCAGATGCCTACCAGTGGGTTGAGAAGAATCACCACAAATACACCGTGCTGCTGGATGATTTGTTTGTCGATGGTCCTGATGACCCCGTCAGGCCCAAGGCTGTAACTCGACAATGGATGGAACAGTTATCCTGTAGACTCACTGCTGATGGCGTTCTGATTCAGAATCATCTGTCTGCTGCTACCGCAAGAACTGTGGCCAGAGATCCAACAACCCGCAAGATTTTTCGTCATGCGCTCTTATTTCACCATCCGCGTTACACCAATGGCATTCTGGCAATGTACCAGAGGCCAGTCGACATACGACATGCCAGAGAAGCACTGAAAAAAACGATTGATGAAAAACATCCCGGTGCACTCAAACGACTCAGTTACCGCGTTGAAACGCTCTATTAGTCCTCTATCGGCCCTCATTTTCAGATAGGGCTTCAGGACAACAAGACTTAAGCAGATGGAAGGAAGGGCAACTCTTCCTGCTTCAACAGCGTCGCCGCACACAATAACGCACTAAGCAAAACAAGACAGATCTTCACCGCTGCGTCGTAACTTCCAAAATAATCTAGCCCTAGACTGAATGCAGCAGGACCAACCGCGCTGGCAAAAACCGTAAGCGAGGTACTCAACCCACTAATCTCACCGAGATGTAGTGGTCCAAAAAATCGAATATATGCCAGGTTAGAATTAACGCCCCACAAACCACCTCCGGCACCAAAACCAAAGGCTAGCAACCAGTAACCCCATGCCTCGCTGAGGTTGAGCAGCCCAAATGCGCCGATCACAAAACAGGCCAGCATGGCGACAAGGAATGGTTTGAGCCGATGCTTGTCTACAAAAGAACTTGCCAGCAAATTCGTCACCGTAGAAAAGATCGCTGAAGGAATAAAGTATCCAAATGCTTCGACCCTTCCTCGACCGGCTTCTTCAAAAATCGAAACAACATGGAAGGTCAGCGCAGTGCCGAACATCGCATACATACCAAGGCTCATACTATACAGCCAGAAAGCAGGCGACCTTCGAGCATCCGCCAAGGTTTTGCTCTCGACCTCCATCAGCGAGGCTTCGGAGTTGTCCTCAGGTTTTGCGCCGTCTGGCAGCAAACCACATGATGCTGGATCGTCGCGCACAAATATCAGCGCTAAAATGGCAAAAACAACACCCACCAAAATCGCCAGCAACCACAAAGCACCACGCCATTCGAAGAATACGATAATCCCGGCAAG
>CAJXBG010000230.1 GCA_913050215.1 uncultured Gammaproteobacteria bacterium | reverse complement strand
ATCCCTTGGCGTTGGTCACAGGTTTGCCGACCACGGCGTACCCGATGACGCCTGTTCTAAAATCATTGACGAGGCGTTCGCTGGCGAGCGCGGCAAGAATTTCATTGGCTCCAGAGAGAGCTTCTTGAAAGCAGCCACTGAAACGGGTGCCATGAAGTTGTCACCTAAATAATTTAAAGGCTGTGAAGATACTAAATGCATTCAATTTCATCAACGGAGGAAAATATGAATATCTTGACTAAAACAAGCGGGTTTATGGGCGTTGCACTGCTGGTGTCAGTCGCATTTACGGGAATCACATGGGCTCAAGAGTGCAAGAACCCCGAGGTCATTCGTTTTTCGATGATCCCAACCGAGGAAACAACCCAGGAACTGGCGCTTTACCAACCGCTGGTGAACCAGATTAAGGAAGTCACAGGCAAAAATGTAGAGTTTTTTCTACCAACATCTTATGCTTCGGTTGTTGAAGCGATGCTAGGCGGGTTTGTTGATTTGGGTATGCATGGGCCATATTCTTATGTCATCGCTCAGGAAAAAGACCCTGAGTTGCGCGTGATTGCGACTTACGCAAAACATAAAGGCCAGTTCCAGGAAGAGGGTCCCGGCTATAAAGCCGTTTTGGTGGCGCGTGCTGATTCTGGTTTCTCATCTGTGGATGATCTAAAGGGCACCGTGATAGGCCTAACTGATCCTGCCAGCACCTCAGGCAATCTCCTGCCGCGTGTCTCGTTCACCAAAGTCATTGGAGCCGAGCTTGAAGATTACTTTTCACGCGTGGTCTATACTGGTGGGCATGACCTTTCGGGGGTTGCCGTAATTGAAGGACAGGTTGATGCGGCCTTTGTCGCCACCCACCGCCTAGACAATGTGTTAGAGCGCGGTATCGCGTCAATGGACGATTATGTGGTTCTTTGGTCATCTCCAGTGATCCCGCAGGATCCGTTTGTGGTTAATGGTCGCCTGTGTCAGGAAATCATCGATCAGATCCAGGGTGCTTTCCTAGCGTTGGCGGACAATGAAGAAGGCAGAAAGTACCTGAAGAACGTCAATGCCAGTAAGTTTGTGGCGATGAGTGATGCTGATTACGATATTATTCGCGACCTAAAAGCTGCCAAAGACGCAAAGAAAAAATAAGACTATCAGAAAATCCCAGCCTTGTCGCTGTTACATTGGTGACAAGGCGCAATGGAGGCCATATTGATGTCAGTCTTGTCTGTCAGAAACCTCAGAGTGCGTTATACTGTCAAAGGGCCGGAGATCCTTAAAGGAATTGATTTCGACGTTGAAGGCGATGATTTCCTTGCGATGATCGGTCCAAGTGGTGCTGGTAAATCTACACTCATTCGCTGCGTCAATAGATTGGTTGAGCCAACAGGTGGTCAGATCACTTTGTTGGGGCAGGACGTGTGTGCTCTCAATGCCCGCCAATTGCGCGGACTTAGGCGCAATGTTGGCATGATCTTTCAGGAGTTCAATCTCATTAACCGCATGTCGGTGATGGATAACGTCCTTTCGGGGCGGCTTGGATACACCAGCAATATCCGCAGCCTTTTTCGACACTTCCCAAAAAAAGACATCAGTCAGGCGCTTGATTACCTTGATCGGGTGGGGCTTGGCGAACATATCAACAAACGGGCAGATGAGCTTTCGGGCGGGCAGCGCCAGAGGGTTGGGATTGCGCGTGCGCTGATGCAACAACCCAAGCTGTTGTTGCTGGATGAACCCACCTCAGCTCTTGACCCAAAAATTTCACGTGAGGTCATGGCTTTGATACTAAGTATAGCTAAAGAGCTTGGCGTACCCACTCTGTGCAACATCCACGATGTTCAACTGGCCAAGGAGTTCTGCAACCGGATCATTGGCCTGCAGGATGGATACAAAAAGTTTGATGGTGCTACAGCCACCTTGCACGAAAGCGATCTTGAGGAAATTTATGCAATGGAGGTCCTTTAGGCCGTGGCGACTGTGCAGAGCCATTCGAATGGCCTACCCCTTAAGACCGATATACAGATAGGTCTTCGTCGTAAGCGGCAGATGAGAATGGCCCTAATCTGGGGTGGATTTCTTCTTTTTGCTGCTTGGTGTCTGAACGGCACAATCATCGAAGATACCGACTGGTCTCGTATTGGTGGGCGCAATGGTGTTTTTGCATCATTAGGGCGCTATCTCACGATTGATTGGAACCTTTTGCCAGAGTTAATCGTTCCAACTATTGAGACTTTTATGATGGCTTCGGTAGGCACTGTTTTGGGATGTTTCTTTTCATTGCCCGTGGCGTGGTTGGGGGCAGCAAACGTGACCCCCAATAAAATAATTCTCTATCCTTTAGGCCGGTTTATGATGGTGATCAGCCGCAGTGTTCATGAAATAGTCTGGGCACTGATCTTTGTCAGCGCAGTAGGCCTCGGTGCGCTACCGGGCGTTCTTGCGATTGCTATGCGATCGGTTGGCTTTATCTCTAAAATCACTGCCGAAGCGATAGAAAACATCGACGCCAAACCGGTGGAAGCAATTCGTGCCACCGGTGGCAACGAGTTTCAGGTGCTGTATTATGGTATCTTACCGCAGATATACCCAGTGGTCCTGGCTACAGTAATCTTTGAATGGGACATCAATATCCGCCGCTCGGCTGTCATGGGACTTGTCGGGGCTGGGGGGCTTGGGCTCTTGTTTTTCCGCCAGATGAACAGCTTCAACTATGGCGGCGTGAGTATGGTCATCTTGGCAATCCTGCTGCTAATTATGCTGGGCGAAATCATTTCGCATTACCTGCGCAAAGCCGTTACTTAAGGAAATAGCAATGACTGGACAAACAACTGCCGCGATAGTGAAGCAGAAATTGACCTGGTCTCGGTACAAATTTCCCGAATCTCTGTGGAGTTTTAGCACCATTTTGGCCGTGCTGGTATTCCTGGCATACTCACTGCATTTTCTCAAAATTGACGTGCTTATGATGCTAGGGGCTTTGGGCAAGCTTGGTGGTGTGGTCGCTGCTCGATTCTACCCCCCAGAGCTGACCTATGTCACAGATCCCGGGTATCTCGCCTCGATCTTGGATACGTTACAAATGTCATTCCTAGGTGGGATCTTGGGCGTGTTTTTGGCTATCCCATTGGCCTGGTTCTCTGCCTGGAATGTCTCGCCGCACCGTGCGATCTTTTTCCCTATCGGTCGCCTGGGTGTTATCTCTTGCCGCGCCATCCACGAGACTATCTGGACGATACTCTTTGTCTCAGTCCTAGGTTTTGGAATGCTTGCTGGGGTCAGCGCTTTGACGATGTTCTGCATCGGGTTTGCAGGCAAGCTTTTCTCAGATGAAATCGAAGCCGTTGATATGGGCCCGGTAGAGGCCATGCGTGCCGCTGGAGCAAATTCATTTCAGGTCTTCATATATGCGGTAGTGCCTCAGGTGCGCGTCGCCTTTACTGGCATCGCAATCTACACGTGGGATGTCGCATTCCGGGCAGCAACGGTTGTAGGTTTCTTTGGTGGCGGCGGTATGGGTTGGTATCTTAAACGTAATGTCCAACAGTTGGAAAATCTACGGGTTGGGGCCATTATCCTATCCATCATCGCCATGGTGCTGGTCGCAGAGTTCATTTCTGGCTGGCTGCGCAGTGCTGTGAATCGGGCTAAGTAGTCGCTCACCCTCACTACAAACTGAACTCAAAAAAGACCCTATTGTGGCAAAATACAGGGAAAATATGATGAATACGATGGCGTCTGCTTGCTTGATAGATACCGTTTGTAAAAGGAATACCAAATGAACCATGA
>CAJXBG010000229.1 GCA_913050215.1 uncultured Gammaproteobacteria bacterium | reverse complement strand
CACCTGGCAATGCATGGGTTTGCAATCTCTCCCCGTTTACACGGGATGATTGAGCTTTTTAGTCCGTATATTCCCAAAACGATGGATGAAGGTCCGACTGATGCTTGGCGCTACTTTTATGATGCCAGTGGGCAGCCCCGGCCGGTAGGCTATCTCTTAAAGAATCCGGAATATGTGAGTACCCTTAGAACAATTGCCTTAGACCCAGACAATTTCTATCAGGGGAAGCTAGCCGCAGATATCGTTTCCATGGTCGGACAATCCCCAAGAGCAGGTCGCCTGTCTCTCGACGATATGGCGAACTATCAGGCCATAAAACGTGAAGCGGTATGCATGCCTTATCGTGAGATGCAATTATGCGGTCCACCACCACCCTCGTCATGGGTAACCGTGGGACATATTATGGGTATGCTTGACGTCAAAAATGCTTTTTCGGCGGATGGAGCAAATGATTCAAAGAATTGGGCGTTGTTTGCAGATGCCCAACGGTTAGCTTATGCGGACCGTGACCAGTACGTTGCTGACAATGACCATGTGCCAGTGCCTTTAAGTGGCATGATGAACCCTGACTATATCGATCTGCGAGCAAGTTTGGTCAATAGAGGAGAAGCGATACCCGCTGTGAGCTTCGGTAACCCTTGGCAGTTTGATGACTCTAGCCTGAAAACCTTTTATGGTATTGATAGATCCGAAGACACACCTGGCACTTCACATTTTGTTGTTGTGGATGCCGAGGGCAATGTTGTTTCCATGACCGCGACGGTAGAAAGTGTATTTGGTTCTACCAGGATGGTTGGTGGCATGTTTCTTAACAACGAGCTTACCGATTTTTCGCGACAACCTTACGATGTGAATGGCAAGCTTGTCGCTAATGCTCCGGGACCAGACAAACGTCCACGCTCTTCAATGACGCCAACGATTGTGCTGGACGATCAGGGGGAATTTCTGATGGCAACAGGGTCTCCGGGGGGTAGCAACATCATCGCGTATGTTGCTAAGTCGTTGATTGGTGTGCTGGACTGGGGATTAACACCCCAACAGGCGGCAGCGCTACCTAATGTTGTGGCAAGGGGAAAAGTTGTTCGGGTCGAAGCAAATACGGGCTCAGAGGGGCTGATTTCTGACCTTGAGTCTATGGGCTTTACCGTTGATGGTAGCCGAGGTGAAAACTCCGGATTGAGCATTGTTTTGCGTCACAAAAACGGCACTTTGGAAGGAGGGGTCGACCCGCGACGAGAGGGTGTTATTGGAGAAGAATAGAAAATGCAAATGGGCACCTGTCTCGATTTTCCAGTTCGTTTGATAGATAAATCTTTTAGAAGTTCGCTGTTGCGGTCAGCCAAAGCTTCTTTGTATCGACTTTTGCATAGGAGCTGTCTCCTGAGCTGTAGTCAGTATATTTGAGGCTCAAATCATAGAGTCCTATTTTTGTCGCTGCTACAAAGCCGACCTCGTTTCCTAGATCGTCTTGCCCCGCCACATTGTCCACATAGCTCTTAAAGTCATGTAATACGAGCAGGAGTTTAGCGCCGCCAAGCTTCCCTCCGATTGTAAAGTACAAGTCCGTAACGCCTTCCGGTGGTGTTGCAAGGAACTGATCAGACCAGCCTTGAAATTTGTGTAACGTTGCAAGCGGCGTAATGAAGGAGGCTACGCCGTGATCGGATCCTAACTGCTCGACACCCAGAGCAAGCTTCACGCCTGAAATACCAAGAGAACCTTCTATCAAGAAGTAGTTAGCGGAATAGGCGAGCGTGTTATTGCTGCTTTCCTGTTGAGTGGCATACTCTAAGTTGTAACCAAAGGCTAGCGCGTCGGATTTTTGCTGCCCGGAAAATCTGACTCCGTAAGTATCTGTTGAAAAACGAGCAAAATCCCTGTTGTCAATGAGATACGCGTAGGCAGTAATACTGCCTGCTTCCCAGCCCGTGTATTTAGCATTTGCTAGGTCAGTCTTGCTGTCGTGATCGCCGACAGCGGAGTTCCCCCCAAATATCCGGTTTACATTATTGATGCGGGCGTAAAAAAGCGCAGTATCTTTTAGTGTGCTGTTAGTGATTGAGAAGCCATCATAGGTTTGCTCGTTCTGTCTGAAGCCGACGCCACCGACAAAGCGTTGATTATCAAGCAATATGCGCTGGCGCCCATATTTAAATTTTGTGTTCCAGTTCTGATATTGCAACCAGACCTGATTTATTTCTGTGCCTTTTGGGTCAGCAATGACTGAGTTCATGGTGGCGCCGTTGATCGTGCTATTGTAACTGTCGTTATCAAATGCAGAGACATTGTCTGCTTCAAACTGTGCACTAAAACCACTGATACTTCCTGTCGTATATGTGAACCTTGACCGCAGCGTAAGGGCGTCGCCGTCGCTGTTTGTCGGCGCGCCCTGCTTGACGTTTTCATACCTTAGTCTGAAGTTAAGTTTTGTGTCACCTGCAGAAATTGTATCAGCGATGGTTTCTTCAGCGAATGATGGCTGCGTCGAACAGAGCGTCGCAATCAATGCTGCCAATGATGCGCATCGAGCGATAGTCTTGCCTGCGGTTGTCTTTTGTATACCTTTCAATTTGTACCTCACACATGTCGTTGTCTAACAATTTGATAGCTGCGGCCGAAATACCAGATTGGCGCGCTGATGATGTGGACCAGACGAGTGTATGGAAATACGAGAATAATGCTGATGCCCACAAATACATGAAGCTTGTAGATCAAGTGGACACCTGCTATCGCATTGCTCGCTTCTATTGGGCGTAGTATCACGATGCTTTGAGCCCAATTTGCAAGCTGTAGCATGACTGATCCGTCAAGGTGATCGGCTGAAAGGAAAATAGTGCTTAAACCAAGTAATAGCTGAATATAGAGCATGATTAGAATGAAAAAGTCACTGAAGCTACTGTTGGCGCGAACTCTTTCATCAGTGATGCGTCGATACAGCAGCATGGTCATGCCGATGAGACAGAGCACGCCGAAAAAGCCGCCTGATATCATCGCTAACAGTTGTTTGTTGGGTGTGCTTATCACGTAATGATAAATCCATTCAGGCGTAAGCAGACCCACAATATGACCGGTTAAGACGAAAATAATACCAATATGGAACAAGTTGCTTGCGGCAACCATCCCTTTACCCCTCAGCAGCTGGCTTGAACCTGCTTTCCAAGAATATTGCTCTCGATCGAACCTGATGATGCAAGCTGCGACACAAACGACAATCGCAATGTAGGGATAAAGGCCAAAGAGAAGTAGATCTAAAGGCATATTCATTGTTGTTCTCCTGCGGCCTGAAGCTGAGATTCTGTGAGTGGTTCAACCCAGCGTAATGGTTGGGTTGCATCATTGTGCTTAGCCGGGTCATCGTAACGATTGCTGCAGGCCTCCGGTCCAGCGGCAGTATCCTCGGCGCCAAAAGTAACGGCGATTTCCTCCCATTCCTTATCCAATGCTTCTGGCGTATTGTCCGGTGTCTCTTCTCTCACTGTGGCCATGCTCTCGGTCATCATTTTTTCATTTCCTGCGATGAGGAGAAGTGATGAAAACAGATTTGCATGGAGGCTTTCTCTCTCGACCAGCCTTGCGCCGAGTAGGGCGAGTATGTGGCTAACATCGGCCAACCATTCGCGGGCTTTCAAGTCGGGTTGGTAAGACAAATATTCGAGAAACATAGGAATGAAGTCTGGCAATTCACGTGAATCAATTTCAAAGCCATTGGCTGAATATTCAGCCATTAGATCAACCATTGCTTGACCTCTGTCGCGCGATTCACCGTGTACGTGCTCGAAAAGATGTAGAGAAAGGGAGCGTCCCTGT
>CAJXBG010000228.1 GCA_913050215.1 uncultured Gammaproteobacteria bacterium | reverse complement strand
ACCTCGAACTTTGAGTTACTATAATAGGAACGGATTAAATCAAAAGGGAAAGAGAGGGTCATGAAGTATTACTTGATAGGTTTCGTTCTGCTCATATCAGCATCGGTTGCTTCGGCCGACAATCATGAGTCAGGGGTTAGAGACGGAAGCAAACCTTTTGTTTTAATAGCCAGGATGCAGTCTAAACTTGATTCTGTGAATGCTGTTGTCGAATTATCTCGCCTCGCTGACGAAGCGGTAAAAGCTTCGGAACCCGGCATGCTGCTGCATACCTTTGAACAGGATCCAAATGACCCCTTAGGGTTCGTATGGACTGAGGTTTATGCAAATAGTTCGGCATTGATCTTTCATCTTGAAAATCCTCCTCTGCAAAAATATTTAAACGACGTGAGTCCTCTGCTAGATTCCTTTACCGTTGAACTCTACGGTAGCGTCTCTGCAGAAGCAGTACAGATGCTGCGCGCCACTGGCACTCCTACGACGCACTACGAGACTAAGTTTGGGTATATTCGTTCTCTGAAGCCTTAAAGTATTTTTATTACCAAGATGAATTTGCATCCATGGCGCCGAAGCACTTTCATAAAAAACTAAAAAACACGCCCGCACATTAGCAACACCTTCAATACTAGTACTTGGATTCGCTTTTGGTGAGGCGGGTAGTACCCCCGTCGCAGGGTTTTACCCTTGACGACCGAGCACACCTAGAAGTTCTACCGTTTATTGAGGGGCAGCCTCCAGAGACGGTTTATATCATTGTATGTGCGGCATCCCAGAATCGTTTGATCGCATCAATGTGCTCATCTTGTTTTAGTCCAACATTCATGGTCGCCACTGCCGCATGACTTACACCCATATCCCGAAGTCGCTTGAGTTGGTCGAGCTGTTTAGGGCCAGCTTCGCCGAGGGGGGAGATAACTTCAATGCCGATATCGTCTGGATTACGGCCGTGCTGTTCTGCTTTTGAGCGCACCTCGGCTATCTGATTTGCCAGGTTTTTGTTATAGAAAGGGAACCAGCCATCGGCGAGACGAGCAACTCGATCCATCACTTTAGGCGCCATTCCCCCCAACCAAATAGGTAGGTTGCGATTAACAGGTCGGGGATTTAGACCAGCCTCAGTAATCTTATGCCACTTACCGTCATAGCTGATGACATCATCGGCAAATAGTTTTCGTAACACGTCGATTTGTTCCTCGGATCTCGACCCGCGATTAGAGAAGTCCTCGCCCAGGGCTTCGTACTCTACTTCGTTCCAACCTGTACCTATGCCAAGGCGAAGTCTACCTTTGCTAAGCACGTCGAGCGTTGCCGCCTGTTTGGCAACCAGGGTAGTTTGGCGCTGGGGTAATATAATGACACCGGTGACGAGCTCTATCGTTTTCGTCAGTCCGGCAAGATAAGAAAAAAGAACAAAAGGTTCATGAAACATGCTTTTGTCCGTGTACGGTCCTGCCCAATCGGGGCGATTAGTTGTACTTGCTCCTAATACGTGATCATAGGCAACGATGTGATCGTATCCCAATGATTCAGCAGTAGTGGCGAAAGCTGCTGCGCGATCAGGGTCTTCGCCAATTTCTGTTTGTGGGAATACGACGCCTAGCTTCATTGTTTAACCTCAGTGTTTATTGTTTGATCGTTTAGTATTGACGATCAGTGTTAACAATACTAATGGCACAGTAAGGTCATTGCTGATATTCAGTCAAATTTAGGGCTCAATTAGTCATTACTCATCGACCACTTGGAGAACATTCTCAATTCCCGCCGCAGGACCATCTACCAATGCCCGGTCAATCCGGATGGTGCAGTGAATCCATTAATAGGCTTCGCTCACCGCTTCTTCAACGAGTCGCGCTAATTGTTTATAGCCGAAATCGGTAAGTGGTTTGCCATTAACAAAAAACTGTGGGGTGGCAGCCACCTTCAACAGTTTGCCGTCTGTTACGTCTTGAGTAATCGTGTCGCTAGTATGATCGCTGTTTACATCGCGTATGAACTGCTCACTGTCTAAGGTTAAGGAAGTGAGCAGGGCAACTGCACTTTGTGGATCGGCAACATGATGGCGCGTCCAGCGTTGCTGGTTCGCGAATAAAATTTCTAACGCCGGCCAGAATTGCCCTTGCAACTGTGCGGCTTCCAGGAGTTTGACCACTTCATTCGAGCCTTGGTGAAATGGGGCATATCGCATCACGACCCTAACCTTCCCAGGGTGTTGTTCAATTAGACTGTTTACGAACGGGTGGAAAATTGCACAAGTCTCACAAGCCGGGTCAAAAAATTCTACTATCGTGACCTTTGCATCATTCGGACCTTTGGATGGCGCGTTTTTGCGCTCGGGCATCGTGAGCGTATCGATTGTATTGTCATTGTCTTGGCTAGGTTGTTCTGTTTGGAATATTGCTACTCCTATAAAAGCCGCAATAACAATTAGGCCTGTGGCGATTGGGAGATTTTTTTTGTTCATGGTGATTCCAGTTTCTTAGCAAAAATGTTGGCGATAACCCGCATGGCGCCACCACACAATGGACACACGGCTAGGTCGCTTGTAATGTAGAAAGTAATACATAAATTGGTGCTAAAATCGATCGGAATTAGCAAATGGAAAGATCTGATGTCTGAAATTGGTGACGATGACAAAAGGCAATTTTTCGAGGATGGTTTTCTCATTGTCAGGAATGCTGTATCGAGTGAGTTAGTTGCCCGGGCCAAAGCGCTAATAGAAGAGGCCATTCCGGAGAATGAGCGACATTTGCTGGTACCAGGCAATTTAGCGACTCATGATGATGTAACAGGTTTGTTCAACAATAGTACGCTTGCTGACATCATTGAGCGTTTGATGGGTCCTTTCCCCCCGGTTATCAGCTGTCAGGTTGCGGTAACACCGCCATTCAATCTGTTGGGTGGAAAACCGGGCACTCACGTGGATGGTGGCTGGAATGGCGTGGTTCCGGAGTCAGCAGAGGAAATCGACATGGCGACTTGTCGGCCAAAGGATGCGGCAAAATACTTTGGTGAGAACGATGAGAAGCGAGGGACAAACGATGGCCTTCTTTGGATGAACCCTGAAAGAACTTTGTCCTATGGAAGCTATACCGCACTCGTTGGCGTTGCGCTCAATGACCAGCACGAGCCAGGGAATGGGCAACTGGGCATTTTGAAAGGAACCCATGAAGATGTCGAAAACTGCTTCAAAGCGCAGAGGGATGCTGGAGGAATTGTTGGGCCTGAAGGCCCTGGCTGGCCTAGAATAGGCATCGGTAAAAGCGGTAAACCTTATGCCAACGGTTTGCCAGATGATATTAGGAAGATTGCGGAACAGAGAGCGGAGGCTGGTGCGCCAACTGAGAATTGGCCTTGGCCAGAGTTAACACCCGTTTTGTTGGGCGCGGGAGATGCTGTCATCGCGTTACATAGTTGTCCTCACACAGCCACGCCGAATTTTGGTCCAAACCCGCGCATGAATATTTATTTTAGGATTCGCAGGTTGCGTGAAGGCAACGCGAATGAAGGCACTAGACGCGTGGCTCATGGTGTGAGCGATCATCCGGATCGAGGGTATTTTGGCCAGTTCCTTGAATATCCCGACGATTATGATCCCTGGTCGACAAGCATTGATAAGCTTTGCGATCACTGGAGTGAGTGGGATGGTATGCAGTTCCTCGCCAGACGAGAATAAGAACTACAAACAGCATTTTTACAAGACGTCAAAGTATCGCTTTTCGGGGTTTTTAGGTTAAAAACGCTGGGTTAATGATTTCTGGGTAATGGATGGTCACTGGCTGGCATGATGCTTACCTGCTGGCTTACGCTC
>CAJXBG010000227.1 GCA_913050215.1 uncultured Gammaproteobacteria bacterium | reverse complement strand
GTGATTTTTCGATTCGCTTCTTCTGGCCACGGAGAATAGAGGTCACCTGTTCTCAGGCCAGCCTCGATGTGGCCGATAGGAATTTTTTTATAGTAGGCTGCGAGAGATGCCGCAAAGGTCGTACACGTATCGCCGTGAACAAGCACAAGGTCCGGTTCGAAATCAGCATATACGTGCTCGAGACCTTCAAGGACTTTCGAAGTGATTTTGCCAAGCGTTTGTCCTGGGCTCATAATATCTAAATCATATTCAGGATCAATATCGAACAGTTCCAACACCTGATCTAACATCTCCCGGTGTTGCGCTGTGACACAAACCCGCGAAGAGATACCGAGCTGTTCTTTTAGCGCTAATACCAACGGCGCCATTTTAATGGCCTCCGGCCGAGTGCCAAATATGGTTAAAACTTTCAAGACTCTCTCGCTATTTCTACTATCACTTGGTCCGATAACAACCTACAGAATCGTGTAACAAAAAAAACCAGCCTAAATATTTAGGCTGGGAAACTCTTGGCTCGGGAAGACTAGTTCATCTTCATATCACTAAATCTAAAATTGCCTGGCTCCGCGCTTTCTCACAGCACCCATTCCTAACAGGCCGAGCCCCAGCAAAGCGATTGATGCCGGTGCAGGTACGTTAAACCCTGAGCTAAAACTAAAAGTGCCACCGTTAGTTTGTGAAATACTCCACTCGCCAATGGTTGTATCAATTGTGTCAATCAGGCTGTTTTGTAAACCACAGTCCGTGACGCAGACAAAGCTGAACTCACCTTGTCCACCAATATCATCTTGGCCAGTGCCATCAATTTCGTCGCCGTTAATAATGGTGAAAATTAGGTTACCCGCCGCGCCCGAAGCGGCAGTGACTGGACCTAAAACCCATTCTACGAGTGGCGTGGCAGCTAGATTAAAATCATTAAGCATCAGCGTCACTGAGGGCACCGCTAATGAGTTGGACCCACCTATCATGTCTTCAATATCACCATCTACTGTGTAGAAGAGGGCATCAACCGAACTAGGATTAGTACCGCCGATGAGATCGGCGAAGTCGTAGCCATCTAAAGTGCCTCCGCCATCGCGGGTGAAATCTCCATATGCTGTGAAATCAACAGTACCTGAGATAGGCAAGGCTTGCGCGCCACCAAAGGACATCAGGGCAGCGAGAAATACCCCAGTCTTTAAAAATCGATGAAACATAGTTTTCTCCATTGCGTAATTCTTTAAAGGAACAACAGTTTTTGTTGCCTGAAAACTAAGAAGCACTTTACATGCCAATTTTTTAAGTGCCTGTTATTGATGGATATTTTAAAAATTCTCTTTGAGACAGCGCTCGGCGAAAGAAAAAGTGTAAAAAATATCGGCGTTTGCAGGCAGCCCCTAATTTTTTTCTGTCGACAGGGCTTCATCAAGATGCGCCTGTATTTTGTCGTTTGGTAACAACTTGACAGCTAACCTCAACACGCTTATCGCTTCTGCGATATCACCTTTCTTGTACAATGCCCATCCGTAAGTATCCGCAACAGCACCTCCTGTCGGCATGAGTTCGTGTGCTTCTTTACTCACTTCTACAGCCTTGTTGTATCTACCACTTTCCAGATAAAGCCAAGCCAGATTATTCTTAATAACAATCGAGCCTGGTCTTACTTTTAGAAATGCCTCATAAGCGGCGAGCGCAGCTTGAACGCTATCGTCAGCCGCAAGCTGAATCGCATGATTAACCATTGCAGGAACGCTCATTGGGATTGCTGCACGCCACTCCGCTAGCAGTTGGCTCGCTTTTTCACTTTCGTCTAGCTGTTGATAGACCTCGTAAAGTTTTTGCCCTAATCTGTCGTCTACTTCGATCGACCAAGCACGGGCATACGACTGCATCGCATCGTCCAGTTGACCTTCAGCCACAAAGATATCACCCCCACGAATCATTCCTAGTTGAGACTCAGGGTGCACCTGTTTCAGCTCTTCAAGGACTTTTTTTGCCTCGTCAAGTGCGCCAGCACCCAGCTCAATCGAAATAAGCATTCCCAACAATTGTTTGTTTGCAGGATATGAGTTGAGGGCTGTAAAAACGAAACTTCTCGCCTCATCAAATTTGCCAGATTGATAACTCAGCTGCGCCCGTTCGGCATAAATTGATGCATTTACGGTCCTCCACAACCTATCTGACTTGCCATTGCCAGAGCCGGCTTCAACCAAAAAGGTTTCTGCCTCACTCGCATCGCCTGTTTTCGCAAAAAAGTTAGAGAGCACCAGCAAAGGCTCCGACACTTCGTTTTCTTCTGCCATTGATGACAAAAGCGCGACACCTTCTGAGCGTTCGTTTCGGGCGACGTAAATCGAAAGAAGTCCCTGATAGGCCTCAAGGGAGTTTTTATCCAACCTGATGATGTTATTGACCTGCTCTTCGGCTTCATCATATCGGCCTAAACCCGTCAATAACGATGTAATACTCAACAGAGGTCGAAGGTCAGTATCGTTATAGTCCGAAGCCTTTTGATAATAATTGATCGCTTGCTGAGGTTGCCCTACTCTAGCGTAGTATCTCGCTGCCAAAAATTGTGTCGCAAAAGACTGCTGCTCGTTGGACAGGGTCATTGCCACAAGATCTGCCGCTCGCGCGGTATCACCCAGTTCAACCAACTCAGTCATAAGCGCAAGATTGAGATAAAGGTCATCAGACTTGCGAGCATACGCCGCCTCCAGTTCCTTCAAAGCCTGTGTTGGATCATTAATTCTAAGATGACTTGCCAAAATGATGGACAATCGAACATTGTCCGGCTGGAGATCAATCGCTTTCCGCAGGGCTGCTACACCTTCCTGTGTTGCATCCGCTGCCAAAGCGGCAACGCCAAACAGTGCGAGCGACTCAGGGTTTCTTGTGTCTTTCACTTTGTCGCGAAGCAATGCGACTACTTGATGAGGTTGATCGAGATAGAACTGATTAGCCGCAAACAACTGCATGGTTTTGGAAGAGGCAATCTCTGGATCAACATTTTCCTTAAACAATTCACCGGCCGCTTGATTATCACCCTGGAGAAATGCAATGACCCCACGTAGCGTACCTGTCGACTCGTTTCCCGGAGCGATCAGTTCAATTTCGTCCAATACAGTCAGCGCCGACTCAAATTCAGCATTTTCGACAAGCTCTGCAACCTTGGCCATCTGGTCTTGCAATGCTTCGGCATTAGGAAATGCTGCCGCGAGCTGATTTTGATAGATCAGCGCCTCGGCACTGTTACCCTGAAAAGCCAATAGTCGAATCAGGACGCGCAATAATCCAGCTCGCTGCTGAGTGAAAATATCTGTACTAGGCAGTACAGATATCGCGTCGGTAAGCCTTGATTCCGCTTCCTCAAACCGTCCCTGCCTGAGATAAACATTGGCCAATAAAATTAGGGTATCAAGATGTTCCGGGTCATTTTCAAGCAATGCGAGCAATCCTGCATCTGCCCTTTCAAGGCTGCCGGTTGCGGCATCAATTGCTATCAAGCCAAGCGTCGCATCGATATTTAATGCGTCGAGATCAAGAACTTTTTGATAACTCAGAGAGGCACTCTCAATGTCGCGAAGCCCGATCCTCGCTTCAGCAACCCGCAAAAGAGATTCAATCTCGTTGCCAGCAAAGACACCTTCACTTTGACGCAACAAATGCAGGGACGTGCCATATTTTCCGACGGCTAACATCGCGTCAATTAATCGCAGGTTGTAATCGTATGATTCGCTATCTATCGATTGCAAAATCTTTAACGCCTGACGCGCCATCCCTAGTGACAGATAAATATCAGACATCAGCAAATTAGCAGCTTCATTAGACGCATCAATTTGCAGCGCTGACCTAGCCTC
>CAJXBG010000226.1 GCA_913050215.1 uncultured Gammaproteobacteria bacterium | reverse complement strand
TGCTGGCCTGCACTATTTTTCTTGCAGTCTCGCAACTAAGAAATCCACAACCACCTTTACTTTAGGGACGGTGTATTGCTGTTTTTGGTAGAGCAAATAGATGGCCATCTCTGCATTTTGGGAGACACGAAGGGGTGTGTCGAAAAACAGTTCCTGCAGCGTTCCGTTATTTAGGTATTCTACGATAGACCAGCGAGGTGCCATCATAATGCCACGGCCGGCCAACGCCTGGCTTGCAAGCCATTTGCTATGGTCCGATACCGCGACTGGTATCCCTGCGACATTGTGCCATTCGCCATTGATATTACTTAACCAAGGTGAGGGACCCGCAGGGGTGCGATAAAACAGTCCCCTGTGCTTAGTGAGTTCAGTCGCTTGTGCAGGTGTACCCATTTCTTCGAGGTATCTTGGCGCCGCAACGGGTATAAATTCGTTGTTAAGGAGACGGACCGCTTGGACCCGCTCGTTTGGTGCGTAGCCACCCCGGATGGCGATGTCTACGTCATCTCGCCCTAGATTTGATACAGCGTCGGTTAAGCTAAGATCCAGAAAGATGTCTGGATAGCGTTCATTGAGTTCATCAAGTAAGGGTATTACCAGACGTTCTCCAAACCCGGTCATCGCGCTGATGCGTAATTGCCCCATTGGCTTCGCCTGATAGCTACGAACTGCGCTGTCGCACTGCTCCAACTGATAGAGGATGTCCTTCACTTGGAGATAATAGGTCTCGCCAATTTCGGTAAGTTGAACTGTTCGCGTACTGCGTTTTAACAAGGTCGCGCTCAGATTTTCTTCCAACGCTGCAATACGTCTGGAAATCGATGACGGCGGGACGGCGAATCGCTTAGCTGTCTGAGTGAAGCTGGCTGTTTCCGCAACCTCGCAAAAGTAACGTAATGCCTTCAGTTGATCCATGGTGGTTCCAATCAATAATCAGTTTAATTGTTGTCTAAAAAACAACAAACATAAGCATTATGCCCCATATAACTATGAAAACAGAGAGGTAATAATGCGCGCATTCAATTTGAATCAACTTATCTCTAAGGAATGCACATGACTCAGCAACAACAACTTCGGTCAACCGTGACTAGCAGCGGCCAACTTAAACTGGAGTTGGCGCAGATCGAAGTGCCGGCACCTACCTCAAATGAGGTACTGGTTAGAGTGGAGGCTTCTCCTATCAATCCATCCGATCTTGGTCTTCTGTTTGGAATGGCTGATATGAGCACTGCGAAGGCTAGCGGTACAAGTGACGCGCCAATGATTACGGCAGATATCGCACCAAATATCCTGAAGGCCCTCACCGCGCGACTCGACCAAGCGTTACCGGTTGGTAACGAGGGTGGCGGCGTTGTGGTGGCGGCAGGCGACTCGGAACTCGCGCAATCTATGCTTGGAAAAACAGTCGGCATTTTAGGGGGCGCAATGTACACCCAATTTCGTTGCGTGGATGCCGAGCAATGTCTGGTCATGCATGAAGGCACGACCTCAGCCGAAGCCGCATCTTGCTTTGTGAATCCACTCACAGCACTGGGTATGGTCGAAACCATGAAAGCAGAAGGACACACTGCGCTGGTTCATACGGCGGCGGCATCGAATCTTGGCCAAATGTTGAATAAAATTTGCATCGCAGACGGGGTTCAGCTCGTCAACATCGTGCGCAAGCAGGAACAGGTAGACCTGCTCACTGCGATGGGCGCCCAGCATGTGTGCAATACAAGTGATGACGACTTTATGCAGCAGCTAACTGATGCGCTAGTAGAAACAGGTGCCACTATCGCCTTTGACGCAACGGGCGGGGGTCCGCTTACAGGGCAGATTCTGACGGCGATGGAGCGCGCGGCGCTGACGACGACCAAAGAATACAGCGGTTACGGCTCAACAACCTACAAGCAAGTGTATATTTACGGCGGCCTCGACCGGCGCCCAACAGCGTTTAATCGTGCCTTTGGTACGGCCTGGGGCATCGGTGGTTGGTTGTTACCGCCGTTCCTGCAAAAAATCGGCGTCGATGCTGCAGAAGCGCTACGCCAGCGCGTCGCTAACGAAATCAAAACAACCTTCGCCAGCGCCTACACAGCTGAGGTGTCCTTAAGCGAAGCGTTAACCCTAGAAGCGATTACCGTCTACGGCAAGCAGGCGACTGGCGAGAAGTATCTCATTAACCCTAGCAAAGGCATTTAGCGTTCCATTGCACACTACTCCACTAAAGGAATCTTTCAAAGATGAGTATTTTCTCGACCATACTGAAAATCCACCAGCGTATTTACGAGTCAACCAATGGCTTGCTGGGACATAAACTGCTCGGCGTGCCTACCCTTTTACTCCGCACCACCGGGCGTAAAAGCGGGAACGTAAGAACCAGCGCGCTGATCTATATCGATCAAAATAACAGCAAGGTGATCGTCGCATCAAAGGCGGGGGATCCGAGTTCGCCTGCTTGGCTATTAAACTTACAGGCTAACCCGTCGGTCGAGTATCAGATTGATCGAGTTCGCGTTAAGGCAAGAGCGGAGGTGCTAGAAAAAGATCATCCAGATTATGCAGCGCTATGGAACGAGCATAACGCCAACAATGCAGATCGCTACGATGAATATCAGGCAAAGACTGACCGACCTATCCCGCTCGTACGTCTCGTGCCAGTTATTTAAACACAGAGAGAAAAGAGAAAAGAGAAAAGAGAAAAGAAAAATTGAAACGCGAAGTCCAATAGCCCCCCTGCTGTTTGGGCCGCGGCTGTTAGCCACCCGACCCCCGAAGGCATGCTGCCTCACTTTGAAAGTTGGATAGCTTTGCTGCTTATTTTTTTGCATTTGGTACAGCCTGGTTACTGAATCATCGATCACCCAAAATTCGCGCCAGCGGGACATTGTTGGGAGCAATCGGTTGCTTCGGCGTTGTTTGGTGTTGCGAACCGTCAACGCAAAAGTGGCGTGGTACTGGTAGTAGGTCATTCAAATACTACGCCAATTTTGGCAAACCATTTGCTTGGTACAGACTTTACGGTTTTAGACGATCACATCTATGATCAGGTCTTTGTAGTGTCAATCAGCCGTAACGGCGACGCGACCTTGAACATGCTTTATACTGAACCTCGAACGCCATAAGCTTTCTCCAGAGATCTTCAAATCTAGTTAACATGAAGTCGATAAAGCGTTAAGTCAGACATGCAATGCAGCTGATGATGCGCCAAGTCGCTACATCATACGCTTTCGATTCAGGTTACTGATTGACATTGGCAATATCTGAAACCACTAATTTTGAGGTAATCTATGACCAAGCCTGATGGAAAAGTTGAACAACTGCTCGCTAAGCATCCCAGCTTGACGAAACAAGAGGCGCTGAAAATCGTTGCTGAGAAGAACGAGAGAAAGCGCAAGAAGAGAGAAGGAAAAACCGAGAAAATCGAGTCTGATCGGCGGGCCTACGAGGCAAGAAGACCCGAGCCTAAGGATGCGCCAATCGAGACCAGCCAACAGGAGTAAAGGCATTCATGAGCGAACAAGCCAATAACCCGTTACATGGCGTCACGCTCGAGCAGCTTTTGACTCGATTGCTGGAGCAATATGGATGGGAGGGTCTAGCTCAAAGGATCGATATCAATTGCTTCAAGAGTGACCCATCTATTAAGTCGTCGCTTAAATTTTTACGCAAAACCGAGTGGGCGCGAAAAAAAGTTGAACGTCTATACATCTCAACGCTTTAAGATTATTGCACTCTAATAAAGCGAAACGAGCGGAGGTAGACAGCACTGGCAAAGCGCGAGGGTGGTTTTGCCAAATTGACGGAACGAATTCACACAGATGTCATGTAGTACTTACGAAGCCGCTTGGTTATGTG
>CAJXBG010000225.1 GCA_913050215.1 uncultured Gammaproteobacteria bacterium | reverse complement strand
TAATCCCTTAAATAGGCGAGCAACTCGTTTTCAACCTAACAACTTTGTTACGGCAACACCGATAAAGGTACCGACGGAATAACCAAGAATTCCCGTCAACATGCCTGGTGTCACCAGGTCCTTCCAACCTTGACCTGCAGCCAGCGCTGCGGCGGTTGCCGGCCCGAGGATGCAAGCATTTGCAGCGACCATCAGCTCGGCAAGGTCGAGCCTAAGCACTCTGCCCACAACCAATATCAGCACAAAAAACATCGCCACCGCGAGACAAATCAACACGACATAGGGAAGCGCTACGCCTGCTATCGTCGCGATATCAGCGCCGGCTCCGATGGTGACAAAAAACATGTACATAAAAAAAGTCCCAACCTCAAACTCCGAGTTAAAGCGCTTAACAAGCGGTTTCATGAAGTTGGCGACCAACAACGCCAGTATAGTAATGATGAGAATGGAGTAACTTTCCTGCCCCAGTTTTGCGGAGATCAAATCGGCAAGGGCACAGATAATAAAACTGGTGGCCATGGCCGCGGCGAGCCCTGCGATATCAAACGGTTTGGCTGCAGTGGTCTCCTGGTGACCCGCCTCGGCGCCTAGGTTAGCGCCAGCTTCTGAGTAGTAACGAGAGGGCATGAGTCGTCGCACAAAGGCGAGTGCTGGCATAACCATCAGCAAGATCAGAAATAAAACGGCGCCAATCGTATCTGCTGTTAGTGCGGCGACATAATGATTCGGGTCATCAAGTTGTACCGCCTGAGCCGTCGCAACGAAGTTGAGAGAGCCACCGATATAACTCCCCGCCAATGTACCTGCCACCTTCGATTCATACTCTCCAAAATCAAACGCCAGCGTCAATACGATAATTGACACGGCAATCACCAGCGCCGAGGCAATAAAGGCCTTTAGCATAGGCCCCACCTCAGCGAATACCTGCTTTAGATCCGCACGAAACAACAACATAGGAATAGCAAGAGGTACAAGCATCGAGCCCACGACACCATAAGCGTCTGCACTGTGGGGAATGATTTGGATATTGGACAGCAAGACACCGAGACACAGAATAATGAGAACGCCGGAAGCTTTGCGACCAATCGCAGTTGTCTCAACCCAGAATCCGAAAGCCGCTAAACCCGTCAGAATACCGGCTATTTGTAGTGTTTCATTTGGAGAGATCAAGCTCATGTTTGTTTCCCGGTTGTTGTTAAAAAATCTGGTGTAAAGTATCACCATCTTCAATCAAATCAGCTGTAAACCTAACAGCCCTGCCCCGCTTAATTCTACAAGAACTTTCCGTCGCACCATTTTTCATCGGATTTTCCTACCATTTCAGTTGCCTGAATGCTGAATTTTGCTACCTTGCTGCGGCTTTCAGCCATGAGCAAGTTAATCGTTACTGATCCCGATTTGAGCGCGGAACATCCATATGATGAAGGGCACGTTAGACTAAATATGGCATTGCTTTGACTATTTCTGAAATTTTCGTAGGCAATAAAACACAATAAGTCATTCATAGAAAGTAACAAGGAGAACCTGCCAATCGGCGGACTGGAGAGCAAGTATCGCTTCGTAAAAACGCGCCTGTACTATTGATTAAGGTGTCACTCTGATGCTTACTTATCAGCATCTCCAACATTCAAACAGAGTAAACATGAAAGTACTTGTCATCGGCGCAAATGGCGTTACCGCAACTCATGTCATCAAACAGTTAGCTGAAAGCGACCATGATCCGGTCGCCATGATCAGAGACCCCTTGCATCGAGAGAAGTTTGACAAGTTAGGCGTCCCCACTGTTCTGGCAGATCTTGAATACCCTATCGATCATGCGGTGCGAGGCTGTGATGCTATTATCTTTGCCGCAGGCTCTGGAGGCAAAACAGGCAAAGACAAGACCGTGCTGATTGATCATATTGGTGCTATTCGTTCCATGGTCGCCGCACAGGTCAATAATGTTCAACGGTATATCATGCTTAGTTCAATCAACAACGATATAAATAGTCAGTCACCCATTGCACACTACCATCGCGCGAAAGCACACGCAGATAATTTCCTTATCGAGACAGACCTTGATTACACAATCGTTTGCCCGGGTAGATTAACAGACGATGCAGGCTCAGGGCTTGTCGCGGTTACAGAGCGCCTGTCAGGCAGCGGGATGACGTCTCGAGAAAACGTCGCGTTGACACTCGTTGCTTGTCTGGACAACCACAACACTATCGGCAAGGCATTCAGCCTGCTTGAAGGCGACACGACAGTAAATGAGGCCCTACATGCGCTTTGATCACCGGGCAACTAAGACCTCATTTCCATGAGCAACAAGAGAGTTGCGCTAATCGGTTCATTCCTCGAGAGCAACCGATATTCTTCAGTCGTCAACAGAGAGAGATTTCACGTGACTCGCGGTGATAGTATCGTTGATGACGCGCGTTCTGAGTCGCCAAAGCTTTTAAAGGAAGGACAAGGGTTTTTCGCGGCAATGGACGCTTTCGGTGCCTGGCAACCTGTGCCTGTCGCAATGATCATAGGTGGCGCAGGCGGATCAGCAGAACACAAATTTATTCAGGAAGAAACCGCCAACATATACTCGTCGCTTTTAGCTTCATCGCCAGTGGATGCTGTCTATATCCTTAACCATGGGGCAATGATCACAACTGACGATGAAGACCCCGACGGCACACTCTATGAAACCGTCAGACGTGCCGTCGGTGCTCAAACGCCAATCGTCGCTACCGTCGACTTGCATGCAAATATATCGCAAAAGATGGTAGATAATGCTGACATCATCGTCTCTTACATCACTGACCCACACATAGACCAATTCGAACGAGGCCAGGAAGCAGCAGAGTTAGTTCAACAAATGCTAGATGGGTTACAACCAAAAGTGAGCAACATTCGTGTACCCATTGTCGCTCCTAACGTCAGCTTGCTCACCGACCACGGTCCTTACGGAGACTTGATTGATTTCGGGCAAAGCAAGTTAAGCCATGAAATCCTGAATGTGTCCGTGGTCGCTGGATTTGCCTATAGCGACACTTCTACCAACGGGCTTCATATCATCGTCACTGCCAGAAACAGTCAAGAAGCGGCCGATCAACTCTGCTTCACGCTAGCAAAAAAAGCCTGGTCTATGCGCCAAAGGTTTTTGTGGCACCTTGTTCCTATTGAATCAGCAATACAACGGGCGGTGAATGTTGGGCATGACGCGAAAAAGGCGCCAATACTTCTTGCAGATTTAGGCGACAATGTCGGTGCTGGTGGGCCGGGCAACACTTTATGGCTGTTAGAAGCCTTAATCAAAGCAAAAGCCAAAAACGTGGTCATAGGCAGCTTCTTTGATCCCCTTCTAGTTGAAAAAGCAACCACTACCGGAATCGGAAAACCGTTTCAGGCGACGTTTAAAGGTGACACTTGGGATCGTGAGAATCCGCAGTTGGTTATTGACAGAGTCACCGTTCACCAATTGCACTCTGGCAAGTTTTATATCAAGTCTGGTCCGCTGAAGGGCATGCTCGTCAACGCAGGACCCGTTTGTTTACTGCAAGTGGAGGACATCAGCGTGCTTGTCACAAGCCGCAGACCGATTGTTTGGCCAGACCCTTCATACCTTGAGGCACTCGGGATTGAAATGAGTACTATTCGAACACTGGTACTGAAATGTCGTTCGAACTATCGCGCAGTTTTTGATAAATACTTTGCGGCAGAAAATATGATTGAGGTAGATACACCGGGGCGAACATCTCCAGTACTTACCCGTCACGATTTCAAATTTATTCCGAGACCATCTTATCCGCTAGATACAGATTTCGAATGGCACCCAGAACTGAACCTAGATTAAGATATGAGCACCACCCTCATGCGGAAACCTTGCGAGTTTCCTGATAGACCGTCGATGAACCCAGCGTATCCCTCGCACAGCTCCTAAAGTCAGAACTCGCACAGAAAACATCCGAAGCTTTCAGACTAGGCTGTTTTCTAACACATTGCTGACAGCCGAGGATAACTCTCTCGAGCGCCCAGAAAAGAAGTGATCCGCGCCAGCAATGATTCTGGTGTCTA
>CAJXBG010000224.1 GCA_913050215.1 uncultured Gammaproteobacteria bacterium | reverse complement strand
AAGGTTACTGGCAGCTTCATGAACGACCAGACTAGCCGTGCAAGCCTTGAGCTCGCTGATTCTGCTACGTTGGCAGCGTTCTCAACCCGCTTTAGCGTCATTTCACCCGAGGAAAATTTTGCGTAAGCAGCCGTGACTATTTCGACATCTGGATCGGCAGTGACCCAGAGTTCCTGCTCATTGCCCGCTTCATTCACTCTGTGAGCAATTTGCTGCTGCCATAGATATTGGCTAAATAAAGAAAGATCAACTTCCCTTTTGACTGATAACGCCAACTTCATCATTAGAAAATGTCACCCGTATGTTCGCTTGCTATCGGTTACGAACGTGGTTTTTGCTCTTTTTTCTTTTGTTGTGTCCAAAAATAGGGAGTTGTAATATCAACGCCCACACTCGTATAGAATACAGCAATAATAGTATCAGGTTATATAGCACCTATGGATAACGCAGACCTTCAAGTACTCACTCAACTCGCTAAATGGATCAGCAATGATGAAAAATGCTGGCTATGCACCGTGGTAAAAACATGGGGCTCTTCTCCCAGACCGGTAGGGTCGCTACTTGTTTGCAACGAAGCCGGTAACATCGCGGGATCGTTATCCGGAGGCTGCGTCGAAGAGGATCTATTGGAAAAGCTGACACAGGGAACACTAGCCTCTGAGCGACCAAAGTTATTAGTCTACGGATCAACAACGGAAGAAGTAGAGCGTTTTAACCTGCCCTGCGGTGGGCAATTGCATGTCATTATCGAGCCGTTTACCAGCAACGAATACCTGCCGGAAATTGAAGGCCTGGTTTCGAGACTTCGCCAACGCGAGTGCATAGAACGCGTGGTTGATATCGAGACTGGCAGTATGACCATATCAGAGGCAGCAAGGTTCAAGCACCTCGCTTTTAATGGCGATTTTGATCACCCGGAGCAAACGACAGGGGTTGTACTAAACCACACCTATGGTCCCAGGTATCAACTCATGCTCATCGGCGCGGGTCAGGTGTCTTTATACCTTGCCGACATGGCCCAAAAACTCGATTACCAAGTCATCGTTTGCGATCCAAGACAAGAAATGCTCGACCAATGGCATGTCGACGGCGTGCGTCTGACCAATGAAATGCCCGACGACGCGGTAAGGCAGTTTAGCCAAGACAATTTTTCAGCGATCATCGCATTGACACATGACCCCCGCATCGACGACATGGGATTGATGGAAGCGCTGAAAACCCGCGCGTTTTTTGTTGGTGCAATGGGTTCTACACGCACCAGTGCAAAACGCAGGGAACGACTACTGCAGCTGGACCTCACTGAAACAGAGATCAATCGCCTGCATGCGCCTGTTGGTTTACCTATTGGCAGCAAAACGCCGGCAGAAATCGCCATCGCGATACTTGCCCAGCTCACAGCCTTGCGGGGTGAACAGACGCCATCGCTAGAGGCTGACTTCAGAACCCAACATGTCGCCTGATAAACGCGCCGCGTCATCGTCAACAAAACCTACTCTCTCGAGCATCTGCTGAGTAATGATCGTCGGGCTCGTACTTGCCGCCGGCAAAAGCACAAGATTCGGTGCTGACAAACGCAAATCCTTACTCCCCAACGGGCAGTTTGTACTGGCGCAATCCATCCAACGTGCAAGGTCCAAACTTGACCAAATCATTGTGGTCCTGAGAGCAACGGATCAACAATTCGCCAGCGAGCTAGAAAGTCAATTTAACGACCCCTCAATTAGCTACTATCTCGCGCCGGATGCTGACAAAGGCATGGCGCATAGCCTAGCAAATGCAATTAACAGCCTCACAGAAAATCCGTGTCCTGTGGAAGGCTGCGTGATATTTCTTGGTGATATGCCTTATCTAAGCGGTGAAACCGTGGTGCAATTATTAACAACGTTCAAGCACCATCAATCCGAAAACCCGATTGTTGTTCCGGTGATTCAACAGACAACCGCGCAAGGCGCCAAGACACGATTACCGGGGCACCCTGTGATGTTTAGTTCAGCTTACTTCGCCGAGCTCACACAATTGAGCGGAGACAGCGGCGCCAAAAGCGTCATTACTCGCCACAATGAGCATGTTGTTCGCATCGAGGTAAACGACTTGGGGATATTGAAAGACGTTGATCGGCCATCAGATATAGAGGCCAATTGACCTTTCAAAATACGCGTCATCTTGCCAATTCGATGTCAAACTCGAGATCTTTCGGGAATCGCTGGATATTCGCATTTCAAGGCGTCAAATCTGCTCAAATCTTAGTAAAATGTGCAGATATTGGCTTCTCAGCGAAGACAAAGCCATTTCTACATAAATAAGCGCTTGAATACCGCGCTGAAATGCTGAAAATTGCTCTATTCGAAATTAACAGCTAGCTGTTGGAGAGAACATGCATTCGTCGATCAACAAACGATACGCGCTGGAATTAGCAGAAGAAAATAAAATTGCTGAAATAGCAGAGGCTGGTTCACTCTGGCAAGCAATGCGACGTGAGGTTCAAGCGCGGGCGGATTTTGAGCCCATCATGGCCACATTTTTTCATGCAACCGTCCTGAACCATGATAGCTTCGAGGATGCACTCAGCTATTTGCTCGCCAGTAAACTCGATAGCTCAGTTGTCTCGAGCATGGCAATTCGCGAAATCATGCAGGAAGCTTACAACGCCGAGCCGGCGGTGATTCGCGCCGCAGAAATAGACATCAAAGCCATCAGGGCCAGAGACCCGGCGTGTAACAGTTACTCAACGCCTTTCCTGTTTTACAAGGGCTTCCAAGCGCTACAGGTGCACCGAGTCGCCCATTGGCTTTGGCATCATGATCGCCATTCCCTCGCTTTTTACCTGCAAAGCCAAGTGAACGTTATTTACAACGTCGATATTCATCCAGCAGCGCAAATTGGCTGCGGCATCATGCTAGATCATGCTACCGGCGTTGTGATTGGTGAAACTGCTGTTGTGGAAGACGATGTCTCAATGCTTCACGGCGTAACACTAGGCGGTACCGGCAAAGAGTCTGGAGATCGCCATCCAAAGGTCAGACAAGGCGTTCTTATTGGCGCAAATGCTTCGATTATCGGCAACCTTGAAATTGGCACCGGGGCCAAAGTTGGCGCAGGCAGTGTCGTCATGAAAGATGTTGATCCACACGTGACTGTCGCAGGTGTGCCCGCTAAAGTGGTCGGCACCCCTAACTGCGACTGCCCTGCCAAGGATATGGAACAGGACCTTTAGTCACCCGTAACAGCAAGTTGAGGGAAGCCGCGCCTTCCCTGCAATCCGCCGGTGTGTATCGCGACGACTTTGTCCTCATCACCGATTTCGCCTGCTGCTAACATCTGTGATATCGCCCATAACATTTTGCCGGAATACACGGGTTCTAGCGGATAACCCAATTTCTTTTCCGTCAGCAGCATAAAATCCCGCAGATACGCAGGACACTTTGCATAACCGCCGCAATGAAACCGATAATCTATCGACCAGTTTTGGAGACGCCTTTTGGATATCTCAGCTGCCGATTCGATCAAGTGAAAAACCGCCTGTTCCGCATCTTCTTGCGCCCTCGCGTCACCCTTTACCACTGATATTCCGATGACAGACTCGCCGTCTTTTAAGGACCGCGCGACACCGGCTAGGGTGCCTCCCGTTGCAAAAGGCAAGATGATTTTGTTGAACGAAGCTTGCACTCTACGAAGTTCTTCAACAATTTCGCATGCCCCCTGCACCGCTAGTGCATTCGTGCCTCCTTCCGGCAGTAAATAAAAATCTCCGAACGCTTCACGTAGCGAAGACAACAATGCCTGCTCCGTTTTTGATCGATAGTCTTGTCGAGAAATAAAATGGAGTTTCATACCCAGCGACTCGGCGTCTTGCAATGTTGCTGAAAGCTTCCGCGGACGCTCTCCCCTAATGACGCCGATGGTTTCTATCGCTTCTGACTGACCCATCAGCGCAAGCGCATGAATATGATTAGACCAAGCGCCACCAAAACTCAAAAGTCGGGGACTACCCAATCGACGGGCTTCAGCAAAATTGTGTTTTAACTTGTAGTATTTGTTGCCCCCGGGATGCATGGCTTCTAGACAGAAAACCGATACATTTTTTGTAAACTGAAT
>CAJXBG010000223.1 GCA_913050215.1 uncultured Gammaproteobacteria bacterium | reverse complement strand
CGCTTATTGGACCTGAAAAAGACCCGGATGCACTCTCTTTACACTTACTTTCCTGTTTTCAGGGTTTAGGTGTTGTGGGTCGTCTAACTCAGGATAAAATTAGACTTAAGCGCATGACCCAATCGGCACTTGATAGTTTGCGCTTGTTATAGAATGGCATCCTCTTGCTGCTCCGGTGATGCTTTTATGAAAGCAGGAAGCGACATTAAGTGCTCGTCAATTTCCAAAAGGTTTGGACACCCCCTTAAATCGCAATCGTAACGTCTGGCGTTATACATCTGTGGCACAAGGCAAGCATCTGCCATTGTCGGCGTATCGCCAAAACAACAGTCGCCGCGACACGCTGCAACACGCTGTTCGAGTGCACTCAAACCCTCAATCACCCAATGTCGATACCAGGCATTGACACGGATGTCCGACGCGCTAAATTCCGTTCGCAAATGTTTAAGCACCCGCAGGTTGTTGACAGGATGTATCTCACAAGCAATCAATTGTGCCAGACTTCGCACTGTGGCTCTCGCCTCAACAGATTGGGGCAAGACTGATAAATTCGGAAATTTCTCTTCTAAGTACTCAATGATCGCGGCCGACTGGGTTAATACCAGACCATTATCGACCAGCGCGGGTACGAGTCCCTGAGGATTTAGACACCTGTAATTGACGGCTGGTTCTGCATCATGGGGCTGCAAAAGATTAACTACCAGCGTTTGGTAATTGATACCCTTCAGGTTAAGTACAATTCTTACGCGATAAGCCGCACTCGAGCGCCAATACGAGTAGAGTTGCATCACACTGCAGCCGGCGCTACCGTGCCAACGACTTCACCGAAGCCAATACTTGTCGCGCCCGCTCTTTCACAACGGGCACGCATGATGACGGTGTCTCCATCTTCCAGAAAGGTCCGTATTTCTCCGTTACCAAGCGTCACCGGGGATTTGCCTCCCTCTGTGATTTCAATCAACGCAGCCTGACTTCCATGCGTCGAACCTGACATGGTACCGCTACCCAGCAAATCTCCGGGTCGAAGATTGCAACCATTCACCGTGTGATGCGTCAGCATTTGGGCCATAGTCCAGTAAGAGTCTGTGAAATTGCTTAACGACAATCGTTCGGGTGACTTACCCTCTTGCAGCATACGGCTAGTCTGAATCAACACTTCAAGCTGCAAATCTACAGCACCGGTTGTTGAGTTCTTTGAGCTGCTCAAATAGGGCAATGGCGCAGGGCGTGCGCTATCCCTTTCAAATTCAGCGCGAAACGGTGCTAATGCTTCAAGAGTAACAATCCAAGGCGAGATTGTTGAGGCGAAATTCTTAGCCAGAAAAGGTCCAAGAGGTTGATATTCCCATGCTTGAATATCCCGAGCAGACCAATCGTTCAATAGGCACAGACCAAAGATATGATCCTCCGCATCTTCAATAGGCACCGCATAGCCCGAACTATTCGTTGGACCGACAAAGATACCGACTTCCAGTTCATAATCCAGTCTTCGACAAGGCGCAACAATCGGTGCTTCTTTCTCCGGTAACTTTAACTGTCCAACGGGCCGGTGAAAGGTTTGCCCTGAAACGCCTATCGAAGAGCTGCGACCATGATAGCCAATTGGTACATATTCATAATTGGGTAAGAGCGGATTGTCTGGTCGAAACAGCTTGCCGATATTGGTTGCATGATGAATGGATGTATAAAAATCTGTGTAGTCACCGATAACGGCGGGTAAAGCGTATTCAACGTCCGATAATGGAATCAAACATGCCCTTATCAGATCACAACCGGCATAGCCCTCGGTTAGCATTACGCTGAGTTCCGCGCGCAGCACAGACCAACTTGCTGATCCAAGCGACATAAATTCATTTAGGCTGGAAGCAACACAAGCATCCAGCTCTTTCGCCGTAAGAAGACCTGTTTTCTGCAGCGATGACAAATCCAGCGCAAAGTCGCCGATGGCAACCGCCACTCGAAATACTTCATCACAGTGTCTGCGTCGCAGTACCGCGAAAGGTAAGTTCTGAACAGGAAAATCTGCGTCAGGCAGGTTGGCTGACTCAACCCAGCTTTGCAACGCTGGATCGTGGGTCTTGTTCATCGACATGCCTTAAGTTGCCTCGTGTAGCCAAGCTGCATGTTGCGGCGCTTTTTTGGTTTCAGCCCATTCATCAAGCATCAAATCCGCAACACTTTTCAGCTGGTCCATTTGAGCTTGGGTACCTTTATTTGCTGCTAACTCCAACCGATGGCCATTCGGATCGAAAAAGTAGATGGAATCAAACACGCCATGGTTAACAGGACCGAGGACATCAAGCCCTGATGCCTCAATTTTCCCTTTGTAGGTCATTAGCTCTTCATGACTACTCACCTCAAAAGCGATATGTTGAACCCACTCTGGGGTATTTTGATCTCGGTCCATTTTTGGTGAATTGGGCAGCTCAAAAAATGCGATGACATTACCCGAACCCGCGTCCATGAAAACGTGCATATAAGGATCTGCTTCACCGGTTGATGGCACCTTGTCTTCAGCTATCGCAAGCTTGAACTCCATGCCCAGTAAATCGCGGTAAAAATTAACGGTTTCTTTCGCATCATTGCAACGATATGCAACGTGATGAATTCGTTCTAAGGTCATGCGTTCGCCTCCAGCGCGCCTCTGCGCATTTGATCCCTTTCCATCGATTCAAAAAGCGCACGAAAGTTGCCTTCACCAAACCCATCATCACCCTTACGCTGGATGAACTCGAAGAAGATAGGGCCAATCATCGTTTCGGAAAATATCTGTAGCAACAGTCTTGGCTGACCATCTTCGACGCTACCATCCAACAGGATGCCTCTGGTCTTCAAAACATCAAGGTTTTCATTGTGCCCCGGCAAGCGATCTTCAATCATTTCGTAATAGCTTTCTGGTGGTGCAGTCATAAACTCAATACCCCGCGCTAACAAGCGATCCATTGCCGCGGGCAGGTCATCGCAAGCGAAAGCTATATGTTGGATTCCTTCCCCGTTATATTGCATCAGATATTCTTCTATCTGACCCTCGCTGCTGCCTTGCGCCTCTTCGTTCAGAGGTATCCGAATTTTATTATCCGGTGCTGTCATTGCTCGAGACAGCAGTCCGGTTTGCTGCCCCTTAATGTCAAAATGTCTTATCTCACGAAAATTGAAATACTTTTCATAGAAGTTTGCCCAGTGATCCATGCGACCGCGATAGACGTTGTGGGTAAGATGATCAATTACGTTAAAACCAACTCCCTGGGGATAAGGGTCGACATCTGGCAGATAGACGAAATCAATATCGTAGATACTCGCACCCGGAGTGCAACGATCGATCAGATATAGGGGCGCTCCACCAATGCCTTTGATTGCAGGCAGGCGCAACTCCATGGGGCCAGTCTGCATATCAACCGGTTGCGCACCCATTTCAATCGCGCGGTTGTAGGCAACATGCGCATCCTCTACACGAAAAGCAAGGCCACAGGCACTGGGGCCATGTTCTTCTGCGTGATAATAAGCTTCACTTTTAGGTTCATAATTAATAATGAAATTGATATCACCCTGTCGCCACAGATGCGCATTCTTGGAGCGATGCTCCGCAACTCGGGTAAAACCGAGTTGTTCAAAGACCGGTTCAAGCTTGCCTGCTTCAAGCGCCGAAAATTCCACAAACTCAAAACCGTTCAGACCCATAGGGTTTTCTATATCCACACCAGTGCTCATGCTTGTACTCACCTCTCCTGCTCATTGGATGTTTGTTAGGTCTCGCGCAGCGTTAATGCCTACCCAGACGTATAACTGCGACCCATTTTATGGAATTTTTATTGAAACTTTTCCCCTTATTTGCCAATATTTCTGCCGTATAAAGCGTATTCTTTTAAATATTATTAGTTTTGAGGAGTAATCTTCTATGGACAGAGTTGATCAGCAACTTCTATCATCGCTGCAAAGTGATGGGCGTATGTCCAATGTCCAACTGGCCGAGACCGTTGGTCTTTCCGAATCGCCAACCTTCAGACGCGTAAAACTACTGGAGGAATCAGGCTTGATACGACAATACGTAGGGCTGCTAGATCAACGACAACTGGGACTTCAGGTCACAGCCTATGTCAGCGTCCGAATGGAAAAACAAC
>CAJXBG010000222.1 GCA_913050215.1 uncultured Gammaproteobacteria bacterium | reverse complement strand
AACACAGACATTCACCGCTGGCACTTTGACCGGCGCTGTCGTTGATGGAATCAGACAGACCACATTCGTCGGCACTGTTAGCGGGGGGGTAACGACAACATCCTTCGGGCTCAGTATCACGTACCTTGAACAGGCGAATGGTGACACATACGGAGCGGATATTAGTTTTGCTAGCGCAACCACAGATGACTTATCTTTGGGCCTTTCAGGCACAGTTGGTCAAGATATCGGCAACTATGTGGTGAGAGCTGGCGACGATACCATCTCGTTTACTGCGACACCAACGGCTGTTGGCACTGGCACCGTTGTCTTCTCAGACGGTACGGTGTTGATGACGCTAAGCTTGGAGAATGGCGCTGTAGTTGCAGATCAAGCCGGCAACATTGCGGTCTTGACGGTTGCAGGCGTTGAAACGGGCACAGTATCTGCCAACGGAACAGTCACTTACTCTGACGGTTCAATCCAATCACTTCCAGCCGGCATTTTCTAAACGCGAAAATGTAGACTGTGAACTTTCTACAGTGATTGAAAAAGGGTGACTTGAAGTCACCCTTTTTTTTGCGCTTCATTATCCTTTTGCTTTAATTGAAGCAAACGTATAATGCTCGACTCCAAATACCCTAGCTTGGATAACCCCATGAACATCAAAGAAAACATGTCAATCATTATGCGGAAAGAAGCCGAAGCGATTCAAAATATCGTGGTAACCGATGACTTTGAAGCTTCGATTAATCTCGCAATGACATGTCCCGGAAAAGTGATTACTACTGGTATTGGCAAAGCCGGATTTATGGCACAAAAATTCGCCGCTACTCTGTCTTCGACGGGTACACCTTCTTTCTTTATCCATCCGGCGGAGGCTGGGCACGGCGATCTAGGGATGATCGATGCCGATGACCTGATATTCGCATTTTCAACTAGCGGAAAATCAATCGAGGTCATCGAAATGCTCGAAAATGCCAAGGCACTCGGTGTGACGAGGATTGTAGGCGTTACATCTCATATTGATTCACCATTGAGACAACTCAGTGAACTGGTACTAGATATGGGGGGGGAAATCGATGAAGCATGTCCGTTGAACCTAGCACCAAGTTCCAGTATCGCTGCCATGTTGGCAATCAGCGATGCCATCGCACTCACCTTGATGGAACTGAAGGAGTTTACACCGGCGGACTACGGTAAACGTCACCATAAAGGATACCTCGGGTCTATCACTCGCAACCAACACCAGTACGACCCAGTCTAATAAAATGACAACTAGAAACTATTTAGAAGTTTCCAAAGAATTTACCCGGGAGCTCAAGCTCGCAATCGAAGCCTTAAACGCAACGATTAATGTTGTGGGTCTGATCGCAACCAACGACAAGCCCTCACTTGCTTACGCCCGGGCAACCAAGAAAAAGTTTAACCAACTGGGTATTAACTACGATCTCAGGACGATTCCACGTCTTGAGCTAGAGGAGGAAATCACCAGACTAAACGCTGACTCATCAGTCCACGGCGTCTTCATCTACTTTCCTATCTTTTTCAACCATCAGGACGACTATTTAAGAAACCTGGTAGATTTCAGGAAAGACATTGAAGCTGGCAGTCAGTACTGGACCCAAAAACTTTACCAAAATGATCGATTTGCAACGAACCTCGACAGCACCAAGAAGGCTTTGTTGCCCTGCACCGCTCTCGCCATCATCAAGATCCTAACCGCGCATGGAATCTATGGTAAGCCTGAAATGGGAAAACCAGTCGCTGGCAAGGTCATCACGATTTTCAATCGAAGTGAGGTTATTGGCCGTCCTCTGGCGGTCATGATGTCGAATGACGGTGCCAAAGTGTATTCGTTCGATGAGAATGGCCCTCTTGTATTCGAGAACGCAAAACCACGAGAAACGGGTATCAGCCGGACTGAAGCACTGATAGGCTCAGACATTGTCATCACAGGCGTGCCCAGCGATAAATTCGAAAAGATTCGTCCCGCGGAAATTACTGCCGACACGGTATGTCTTAACTTTTCCAGCGTCCCCAATTTCTCAGAGGAATTTGAAAATTATCCAGGAACCTTTATTCCCCGGGTAGGTCCGATGACCGTAGCGATGTGCATTCGCAACACGGTACGATTGTTCCAGAACTTTCATCAGGTAACGAAGTGATTGCTAAAGCAGAAATTGCCCAATACATCGAAAATCTAGGTGCAAAAACCTCGAGCCCCGGTGGCGGTGCAGTCGCCGCGGTCACCGGCGCACAGTCCATCGGGTTGATAGAGATGGTTTGCCAGTTCACTCCAGAGAACGAGAACGAGAACAAGAGCGAGACTGCGATAGCAAGCATGGTCCAACGAACCCAAACCCTCGCGCCAAAAATGCTAGCGCTTGGAGACGATGATGTTGTTTGTTTTGAGGCATTAATGGCTTCCTACAAGTTGCCAAAATCAACCACTAGTGAAAAATCTGAACGTACTCAATCAATTCAAGTCTGCTTGGCAGCCGCCGCGACGGTGCCGCTAAACATCATCAAAATCATCAACGGCGTAATTCCGGACATTCAATATCTTGCCGATTACGGAAACCCAAATCTGATCACCGATGTCGCTATCGCGGCAAGTCTTGGCCAATCAGCCCTGACCTCATCTCAATTGAACGTTTTGATCAATCTGAAACAAATACGTGATCAAACTTTCAGAGTGCAAGCGTTAGGCGTACTCGATTCAATCCCGGCTAACTTGCTACTGCTTCAGAATATTATCGACGAAATCACTGAACAGCTAAATTGAACCCAAAGCGGGCCTGAAAAAAGATGCGAAGCGCGGTAAAAACAGTTCAATTTGTCACCTCGGTGCTTTTACTCAGTCTGGCATCCGCGTGCAGCCAACAACCTTTGACGGCACCTGACGAATTAGGTACACCTTCGACCTTAACCCAAACTCGCCTTGATCCTAAACTGATCGTGGCGTTCGAAAATAAAATAGTCGAAACGTTACTCGCAACCGAGAAGCCAACCCCAGCCGAGAGAAACAAAGCAGGCGAAACCTTACTTGAACAGGACGACCTTGAAACACGAATTCAAATTCTGGAGCAGCGGTCCAAACGCCTGGCTGAGGTAAATCATCAAGTCCTAAATGCTGAAAACAAACAGGCAATCAGGCTACATCATCGGCTACTCGCTCGCCTGAAGCGACAATTAGTCAGTCAGCGTTTAACCTCAACAAATAAGCTTGGCGCAAGGTACCCGGGCCTCGTCGCTCATTATTCCACACTGGAATTGCCGCCTGATTCGCTACTCAGCAAGGCTTCCGAACGCCTCGCGGACAATCGGTCGGAAATTGAACGTTTACTGCAAAGGGCCGATATCAATGTTGCCATTAACCGACTGCTCGCAACGCTAAGCAATGATCAAGCGCTCTTCCTAAGTGATTCAAATGAGGATAAACACCTTTATCTTAATTTGATTTCAGATCTCGTGTCAGCTGCTCCCTCCACGTTTGCCGATTACATCCTGAACGTCGAAAACAAACCCATTGAGGTTCGCGCTTCGTTTGATCAAGGCTCGACACCTGCGCAATTTGCTTATCACTCGGTACAGCAATCCTTGGCGCCCCACGCTGTGCTCAATATTAACCTTAACGATATGAGCAAGCTGCCGCTTTATGAGGCAGAGGCTAAAAGCTTCATTTACGGCATCCCGGGTATGCACCAACTCACCAGCGCGCAGACCATCGTCGAAAATGATTCTGTCTTTTCTGTAGACGAGCTGCCTGCCTTCACAATGGGTTGGGGGCTTTACACTGCAAAGTTGGCACGAGACTACGATTTGTACCGCAGTCCTTACGGAAAACTCGGCAGTCTGATGCTCGAAAGCCGTTATGCTGCGAGATTAATCGTCGATATTAAGCTTAACCAAAACCTCTTGAGCGATGAACAAGCACTTGTGTTTTTAAAAGAGCAGGGCTTCGAAACCGCGGAAAGTGCACATCTGGCCATCAGCACAAGTCGTCAATCCCCGGGAAAACAGACCAGCGCTATTTCAGGCTTGCTTGCGTTTATGTCACTCAGATCAAGGTTTGAAACAAAACTTGGCGATAGATTCAACGCAAAGCAGTTTCACCAGCAAATCCTGTCCCGAAGTCCCTTACCATTATGGTT
>CAJXBG010000221.1 GCA_913050215.1 uncultured Gammaproteobacteria bacterium | reverse complement strand
ACCCCATTCAGATAGTCTGCCATTCACGGTCAAGCATTGGCGATAATCTTACCAGGCCAAGCATTGTAAGCAGTTCATGTAAGTTTTCGACATCTGTGGCAGCCATGCTTGGCAGGGTTCTCGTCGGCGTTTTAAGCCGTTCAAGTCTTTCAACCCATACATCGCTGACTTGCTTACTTTTAGGTTTAACGTAATAAAGCACAAGGTTACTCAAGAATGCGACGACATCTTTCTCCGGGTGTTCAATGGCGCTCATCATTTGGTTGTTGAACTTTGCCATTCTCGCACCATCTGTATCATGCAGCGTCATCGACGTGACATCACTGAGATCCCAGATCATTATTTTCATGGAATATATCTCATCAATCGTCAACGACTTAATGAACCGCAGCAGCAATTGATCACCTTCATCTGCCACGTATTCGTCAAAAAATCTGAAAATCACAACCCCTTCATCGAGCAGCGCTTTATATTCATTCATCCTTGCAGAGCCTTACACTCATTCGTCCTTACAACATCCCTACTTGAAAATTAACACTGGATCCATCGATTAACGGCAGGTCCCAGAGTGTCATATCGGCAATGAACGGGCTTGCGCTGACGATACGAGTTTTATACGTTCCATTTATTGGGAGCATAATCTTAATCATAATTATAATCATCGAAAAAATTCGCTTACGGAAAGAAAATAACCACTCCGATCCATACAGACTCTGTCAAGGGCTTCTTATCGCAGGCGGCAGCAGAAAACCTATGCAGTTGGCGAGGATGATAGCCAGCGACCCACTTCGCGGGCACGCCGGCCGCCACCAAATTTCTTCGGTAAAGCATCAATCAATTTAGGATTTTTTGGGCATCCAAATGCTCATTAATTGAATGCTAAGTGCACAAAGCAGCAAAATGCCTTGAGGCGGATTCGGCATCAGCGACATTGGTGCACGCGGATCAGATCCGGCTAAGAACATTTCACCGTTGGGGCTAAGACCCTGCACACTGCCTTTCAAGTCTAGAAATGCACCCGCAACACCATTCGCGTGCCACTCTGTCATCGCAAACCAAACCAGCGCAAAATACGCCACGCATAGACAAAAGCCGGTTGCCGCAATCCTCATTACCACGTTGGCCTCAGCGTTAGCGTAGAGGTTGCCTGACAATCGAAACCCCACCCATATAAAAAAGACAACGCCCATCAACCAAATACCTGCGGCACCCATGCCGGTCCAGAAGGTTTGCCATATCTCAAGTTCTGTGAATTGCAATTCCATCATTTTTCTCCTTTATTAGTATTTTTAGCGTTCAGAAGGCCGTCAAAAGGGTCGCCACGGAATCTCGGGTGACAATCCGTCATGCGTGAAAAACATCCGCAGCCCTCCTCTGCCATTCATTTACAGCGTTTTCGCCTCGTGGCGAGGGTTGATTAACGCTGGCTTATAGATTGTAGTAAAGAATGGTTCGATATTGGTTTTCACATTGCATGCTTGCTGCGCGCTACTGTCGTTAGACATAGGTCTTTTTAAGGAAGGTTTACTGCCGTCAAGGTTGTAGACGTTGTCAGCATGAACAAGTCTACCGGCAGCTTCTCGAAGGGCTTCACAGACGCAGTCGCTTTTCAGGTTAACGACCCCGACACCTATCGCCAAATAAAATCCGACGGCACAATGTGCTAGTACCCGTATCTTACACCGCACTTCGATAGAAGAAGGCAGCCCAGCAGGCTACCCTCTAAAATGCCACCAGCTCTGACTGATTAATTGCGTGGGTAGTTCTTCACGTTTTGTATCAGACTCGAGTTCACCAGCGTTCTCAGGCTACCTACCGTCTTATAAAATTCGGCCACCGCTGGGTGTCCCGATATTTGCGCATTGATGTGATCCATTTCGACCACTGATCTCGCGCCGAACCATGCCCAATGGGTAAACTTGTCTTGACCATAGCCTATGCCACCGAGCCCATAGGATCGGATATCTGTATTCTTACTCAATGCTTTCGTCATCTTTGCAAAAGCAGCAGCAAAAGCAGCCTGATTTTGAGGTTCGACAATAATGTCGTATTTAGTGAAAACGGAATCTTGTCCCCAGTCATTTTCATCGATGGGCGCCATACCGAGATATTGACTGACAGGCTCGACGCCTGCCGCTGTCATGTCGCCCAAAAACTCGATAGCTGAAGGACAGGTATTGAGAATTTCAGCGGCTTTCTGTTGGTCGGCCGCATTTTGAAACGTGTTAATAATAAAATGGGTCGAAGCGTAGCCGCCATTAAACACTTCCTGCTGGAGACCAGCATCTGCCGGGTACTGCTTGCCACAATCTGAAGCCCAAAACTTATCCATAGCAGCTACTACGGCCCCGGGATCTGGCGCCGCAAAATGATAAAAGGCATAAAACGGACCCCGCTCCTCATGATGGTCTGCAAGCGCCAATCCCGAGAAAAGCGCAATCGTTACTAAAAGAGTAATTTCTTTCATTCTAGTTTCCTCACTTCTATTTAAAAGGGTCTTTTCATTTTGTGATGCCCAGACAACAGAGACAACGTTAGTTCGATTTTCAACGCCAGCAACCTCGGCGCAACGCAAACCAACAGCGCTGCCATGACCCTAAGAATGCAGGATACTAAAATTCAACTAGCGTCAGCGGACAAATGCCATAGTTGCGCAAGGTATAAAGAGCCCCTTAGGTGACATGCAAAAAGCGTCTAACCAAAATCGAACTATTAATGACCCTTGCTAAACGCCGTGATGTACTTGCATGACAATCAACAAAAAAACGCAGTCATCGGAGAAATATTCGTATGCAACTATTTTCAAAAATCATGAAAACATTCATCTATGGCTTTGGTGCTTTGGCTTTATCTTTCTCTGTTGCCAGTCAAGCTGAACCGGTGATGAATTTAATTACATTGAATACTCAAGATGGCGCTGGCTATGCCAAATGGTTAAGAGGAAGCGCAGAGGCTCTCGGAAAATCCAACAACGCCATGTCTATGGGGTTGTGCTCGCCGACGGCCGGCGCTGAGCAAATGGGCGACCACTACTTGTTCAGTTTTTTTGATTCCCAAAAAACAGCCTGGTCCAATAGCGGGCAAAACCCGACCATGATCAAAGAAGTGGCAAAGTTAAAGGTCAATAGAACAATCAAAGAATGGGATAATTGGCGAATACTTAGGGCCGCGCCCAGCGACTCCGATGTCGGTTACTTTTGGAACATCGTCGTAAAAACTGATAACCCCGGCAGTTACCTTGTTGCGCTGGACAACCTCTCGGCCGCATTGAAAGATAACGGGCACGATGTATCAATGCAGGTCTTTATGGCAGACACGGGACGGCGAGCAGGTCAGTTCATGGTGTCGTTAGGTTCCCCCGATGGCGCTGCGGTGGGTGCTGCTATGGACGATAGAACCGAGCCTTGGTTTAATGCGGTTTTGTCTGAACTAGAGGGCGAGCGCGATTATGTCCATGGATTTGCTATGCGCTGCGAAACTTACTACAACGCAGCCCCGTAGCAGTGATATGTCAGACAGTCGCACGTGCATGTCACTGTCTGATCACTCCCGCAGGCTTTTAGTGCCAGCGTCGAAAAAGTCACTATCTCAATAAATTGACCGCTAGCCTATTTACGCTAGCCTAATTTCAGGAAACTTCGAGGCCAGCATATTAAACATCTGCACATTCCGAGGGTGAGACGGGTTCAATGCCCAACGCGTTATTCGTTCATCATTATCATCGATATGATAAGTCAACATCTTGTGCGTGACTGCTGCGTTCAATAAAGTCGTTAGCGTGCTTTTCCTGATATTAGCGCGACAAGCAATCTCAGAAGTACTCATCGACTCGCCAATTCTGTCAGTCATTTGTTCCCACAAAGCCAACTCCAGCCGAATGAGCTGCCCAGACAAATCCCTATCTTCAAGAGAACAGCGTCGAGTTAGCTCCCGTGCCCCTCTCACCAAACCAGGCGCAACTCTCAGTTCACACTTTGACGAATTTAATCGAATTGGTACGCCGCTTAAATGGCATACGTCGACCATATGTTCGATGACATCCTGCGTCGGATAAAGGACGCCTCCTCGCTCGTAGCTGCGTCCCTCGTCTATATAACGTCCCAAAAAACGTCGGATGTAGCTTGACTCATCAGCAGGACTATTTATTAGCGCCTCTCGAGATACGCCTGTTCCAAAACCAAACCAGTACTCGAGTAGGATAGATTTGAGGTAAGAGGCGCGATAGCTATGGCAATTGGTCGTTTGTCGTTGATTCACAACTCTGAGGAAATTTGACAACTGACTGAAACCCGCAAGGTTTTCGTCAGCTTCAGGAGCATTGAAGATGAGGTTGTTTGGTACTACACGCTCTGCTTCTGAA
>CAJXBG010000220.1 GCA_913050215.1 uncultured Gammaproteobacteria bacterium | reverse complement strand
GTGGCATCCAAATGAGCAAAGGTTGTTGCCGGTGCAGGGTCTGTCAGATCGTCTGCAGGTACATAAACGGCTTGAATTGATGTGATAGAGCCATTTTTTGTAGAAGTGATACGTTCCTGCATTGCTCCCATATCAGTGGCGAGAGTTGGCTGGTATCCAACAGCAGAGGGAATTCTACCCAGCAACGCTGAAACTTCAGATCCAGCTTGTGTAAATCTGAAAATATTATCTACGAAAAATAATACGTCCGTTCCAGACTGATCACGAAATTGTTCGGCTAATGTAAGCCCTGTCAGTGCGACGCGGGCGCGGGCACCTGGAGGTTCATTCATTTGTCCGTAAACCAGAGCAACCTGAGAGTCTTCAAGATTATCTGGTTTAATAACGTTTGACTCGATCATCTCATGGTAAAGGTCATTACCTTCACGAGTACGTTCACCGACGCCTGCAAAAACGGAAAACCCAGAATGCACCTTTGCAATATTGTTGATCAATTCCATAATTAGAACCGTTTTACCAACACCAGCACCGCCAAATAAACCGATTTTACCACCCTTAGAGTAAGGCGCCAACAGATCGACGACCTTAATCCCAGTTACCAACACCTCAGACTCTGTCGATTGCTCAGAGAACTCTGGAGCCGGTTGGTGAATTGCGCGATGCGCATCAGCTTTAACAGGACCTTGTTCATCAACCGGTTCTCCAACTACGTTTATAATTCGGCCCAAAGTAGCGTTTCCAACTGGTACAGAAATCGGCCCTGCAGTGTCTGTTACTTCCTGTCCTCTCACTAAGCCTTCAGTCGCATCCATAGCAATTGTGCGTACGGTGTTCTCACCGAGGTGCTGAGATACTTCGAGCACTAGCGTTTTCCCGTTATTTTCGGTATTTAAAGCGTTTAAGATCGCTGGTAGATGATCATCGAATTGGACGTCCACCACAGCACCAATTACCTGAGTAACTTTACCTTTTGCATTTGCCATATCTATTTCTCCGATTCTTAGAGCGCTTCAGCGCCTGAGATTATTTCAATCAGTTCATTTGTTATCACGGCTTGCCGTGATCGGTTATATTGTATCGTAAGCTTATCAATCATATCCCCAGCGTTACGTGTCGCATTATCCATTGCAGACATCCTAGCTCCCTGTTCAGAAGCACCATTTTCAAGTAACGCTGCAAAAATTTGAGTACCAACACCTCTTGGCAATAAATCGGCAAGAATTTCTTCCTCTGTAGGCTCATACTCATAGCTCAACTGGGGCGCAGATGCACTGGGCTCTTCGCTCTCGCCGAAGTTTGCAGGAATAATCTGTTGCTGTGTAGGAATTTGTGTAACCACGTTGACAAACTTTGAATAAAACAAAGTAGCGACGTCAAATTCTTTAGCATTAAACCTATCTAAAACTGTTTTAGATATTGCTACAGCATCAGTATATCGAATTGACTTTATTTCAGATAAATCAACGTGATCGATGAAATGCTCACTCAGATCCCTTTTTATTACGTCACGGCCTTTTTTACCTACAGTAACAATTTTGACCGTCTTTCCTTGCTCGATAAGTTTATTCGCATGCGACTTCGCCAATCTGGCAATATTTGAGTTGAAACCGCCACACAGACCTCTTTCAGCAGTCATAACAATCAATAGATGCGTTTGATCTTTGCCTGTCCCTACTAACAAAATGGGTCCGCCAGTTTCTGATCCCTTAGCGGAAGCCAATGCACCTAACACGGAATTAAATCTTTCAGTGTATGGTCGAGAAGCTTCTGCAGCATCTTGGGCACGCCTTAACTTTGCAGCCGCAACCATCTGCATCGCTTTAGTGATCTTTCGAGTGTTTTTGACACTCTCAATCCGGTTTTTTAAGTCTTTTAGATTTGGCATAGCCGCATCCCCTTAAGCAAAATCTGCTGCATACTCGTTTAATGCTGCCCGAATTTTATCTTCAACTTCACCTTTGATCTTAGGATCATCTTTAGTGATATGATCTAGGAGGCTAGCATGCTTGCTTCTAAGATGCGCCAACAAACCGATTTCAAAAGAACCAATTTGTTTGACCTCTACTTTATCTAAAAAACCGTTCGTCCCTGCATAGATCAAACAAACTATTTCGGCGTTCGTTAAAGGGGAGTACTGAGCTTGTTTCATTAACTCAGTTAGCCGGGCGCCACGATTAAGTAATTGTTGAGTTGACGCATCCAAATCCGAGCCAAATTGCGCAAATGCTGCCATTTCACGATACTGCGCCAAAGATAGTTTGACGGGGCCAGCTACTGATTTCATGGCGTTAGTTTGAGCGGATGAACCTACTCTGGATACCGACAACCCGGTGTTAACTGCCGGACGAATACCTTGATAAAACAACTCAGTTTCTAGAAAAATTTGACCGTCAGTTATAGAAATTACGTTTGTCGGTATGAATGCCGAAACATCTCCACCTTGCGTTTCGATCACGGGCAATGCTGTTAAGGAGCCTGCTCCATTGTCTTCGTTTAATTTAGCCGATCTTTCAAGCAGGCGCGAATGCAGATAGAACACATCACCCGGATAAGCCTCTCGCCCTGGTGGACGTCTAAGCAGTAGTGACATTTGACGATATGCCACGGCCTGCTTGGACAAATCATCATATACTATAAGTGCATGCCTACCATTATCACGAAAATATTCAGCCATAGATGTGGCTGAGTAAGGCGCTAAAAATTGCATTGGAGCTGGATCCGATGCGGTGGCTGCCACGACGATAGTGTATTCTATCGCTCCACTTTCCTCAAGTTTCTTCACAAGTTGAGCAACCGTTGATCTTTTCTGACCCACAGCAACGTAAATGCAGTATAATTTTTTGCTCTCATCATCACCAGCTGCATCATTGTAGCTCTTCTGGTTTAAGATTGTATCAAGAGCCACCGCTGTCTTACCAGTTTGGCGGTCGCCGATGATCAATTCTCGCTGACCTCTTCCGATAGGTATCATTGCATCAACTGATTTTAGGCCTGTCGCCATGGGTTCATGGACAGATTTTCGGGGAATAATCCCTGGAGCTTTGACATCAGCTACCCGCCGCTCGCCACCCTTAATCGCGCCTTTTCCATCAATTGGATTCCCTAAACCATCTACGACACGCCCAAGCAGTGCGTCACCTGCTGGGACATCAACGATTGAGTTAGTGCGCTTGACAACATCGCCTTCTTTGATGTCTCTATCGGATCCAAAAATCACAACACCTACATTATCACTTTCTAAGTTAAGAGCCATGCCCCGAGTTCCTCCTGGGAACTCGACCATTTCTCCTGCCTGGACGTTGTCTAGGCCGTGTACCCTTGCGATACCGTCACCCACTGACAAGACGCGACCAATCTCAGCGACTTCGGTCTCTTGCCCAAAATTTTTAATTTGATCTTTTAAAATCGCAGATATTTCTGCTGCTTGGATACCCATTACCCGACCTCTTTCATAGCAGTTTGAAGGGAATTCAGTTTGGAACGAATGGAAGTGTCTATCATCTTCGATCCAACTTTAATTACAATGCCACCAATGATCGTCTCATCAACAGAAGCATTAATCTTAATTTCTTTTCCGACACGTTTTTTAATAGCTTCTGCTATTTTGTCAGATTGCACTTTAGTTAAAGTTTTTGCACTCACGACATCGGCGGTAATTTCGCCTTTGTGATTAGCGATTAAAACATTCAAATGATCAAGAAACGCCTCCATAACAAAAAGCCGCCTCTTGGAGGCCATCAAAGCCAAAGTATTGGTGAGGTTGGAAAGCAACTTCATTTTTTCGCAAATAGCAACTATCGCGCTTTTCTGATTGTGTCTTGTATAAAGCGGCGAAGAAATGAGATCTCTCAACTCTTGACTGATTTCTAACGCAACAGACAAGCTTTCAACATCTTTCTCTAATTTCCTCACTTCGTCTGATTCGAGAACCAAATCAAACAAAGCTTTCGCATACCGTGAGGCCACGCCGGTTGAAATTGAAGCTGTTTCAGACACGTTTATCCTTCCGGTCTAATTTTACGCCAATCGTCTCATTGTGCTGACATGGCTACGTGTATTTACTTGCAACACAAAATGAAATCGATGCGGTATTAACAGAGGTATGCACTTCTAGCAACATACTAAAATACATTTAATGGAACTAAATTTCATTTATTAATTGGGGTAGTGTTTGTGCGTTTCGTTTTTCAAAGAAATACAAGGACGTTTTGGGGCCAATTGTTCTAATAAAGCAGCGGGTTATCCTGCGGGCTTAGGCTCAACAAGTCCCCCTAACAGGCCTAAAGCCTTCTCTTTTGCTGATTTCTTTATTTTATGCACTGGTGGATATCTAGTACTTGCCTCAATTATAATGACCCCACCTGC
>CAJXBG010000219.1 GCA_913050215.1 uncultured Gammaproteobacteria bacterium | reverse complement strand
GATCACCGATAAACCTGGCTCTGTCAGCATAGGCACGACGCATCGACTCGGTCATATAATGCAGCGTTTCCGTTGTACCGAAACCCGAAGTTGCAAGATCGAAACCCTCCAAAATATTCAGCATTTCAATCAATGCTGTGCCACCAGAGCTGGGTGGCGGCATGGAAATAATCTCGTATCCTCTATAACTACCTATGACTGGGTTTCGCTTTTTAGCCTCGTAGTTCGCGAGATCTTCGAGCGTGATTAGACCGCCGTTAGCGTTCATTTCCTTAACAATCAATGCCGCCGTTTTGCCTTTATAGAAACCATCAGGGCCCTTGTTAGCAATGCGCCGCAGGGTTTTTGAGAGGTCTGTTTGCCGCCACAAATCGCCTGCTTCAAGCAGTTTACCGTCGTTCGTGAATTGGGCTTTCGAAGCAGGATAAGGTTCAAATCTTGGCATGGCTCGCTTTAGTGATTTAGCCAGTCCATCAGTGACGACAATACCTTTTCTAGCAAGTTGAACAGCTGGCATTACTAAACGCTGCCAGGGCAGTTTGCCATGTTCCTGCCAAGCAAGATAAAGCCCTTTCACAATGCCTGGAACACCAACGGATTGATAACTGAGGTGATGTTTTTGAAAACTGTACTCGCCATCAACAAGCCACATTTTAGCGTGAGAACCGCTTGGACCCACTTCCCGAAAATCATAAGCGACAGGCTCGCCGTTCGCGGGACGCAACATAAGAAAACCACCACCACCTATATTTCCCGCAGTTGGGTGCGTCACCACTAGGGCAAACGCTGTTGCAATGGCTGCATCTACTGCCGTTCCGCCATCTTTTAAAACGTCAGCACCAATCTTTGATGAAATGTTATTTGCCGAAACAACCATGCCGTTTTGGGCAACAGTCGGTGCATTGGCAGCATGTGCTGCATGCGATGCGAAGATGTTGACGATGATAAACACTATTGTGATACCGACTTTCACAAAAACAGTTTTCGCAATATCGATTATTGCGAGTTCACTAAAACTCAACTTCATCGTCGTGATCACGTTAATTATTTCGCCTTTGGTTACATTGAGTTCTTGCGCATTATATCGATACACAGATACAAAAAAGCCAGAAGCCCGGATAGACTTCTGGCCGCGAATCATATCAGATTACTGGCAATCCTTGCTGTGCTGTCCCACATCGCTACATCATTTTTTCTTTCGAACAGTAATCGCCTCAATTTCGACAAACATGAGGGGCCGGACAAGCGCAGCGACCTGCAGTGCCGAGCGTGCAGGCAAATTAGGTTGCTCCTCGGTCCCAAAATACATGGTGTAAGCTTCCATAAAGCCGCCAAAATCCATTTTCCCGCCGTTTGCTGGATCACCGACTAGAAATACGGTCAACTTGACAATATCACCCATATCCATCCCTTGGCGTTTCAAATTGACCTTGATCCTTTCAAACACTGAGATCGTCTGAGTTTTTGTATCTCCAAAGAACGCTGGCGTTCCAGGCTCGGCATCTGGATTCGCCGGGCCGGGAATCGTGCCACTTTGAAACACAATTGTATTGCCCGCAGGTACTTCAACAGCAGAAGCAATGGGGAATTTCGAATTATTCGGCAAGGGATGTCGGATGACATCTGCCACAACAGTTGCAGAAAGCGTTGCCATTGAAACCGCAAAAAACAACATCGACGCGCTGATTGACACACTACTTTTTTTCATGATGACTCCTTCCAGATCGCTTTGCTAAATAAATTTACGTGTATGACAGATGCTAGATACTGAATATAACTCAGATTATCTTTCTTAGCACAGTCCCCGTCCAATATAAGCGTTACAACTATCAAGTCTGACTTGTGGGAGCCACGGCAGATTCATCCTGCGATGTATCCAATTGCAACACCTGATTGGTAATTGAACCCGCGGTCATCGCCCCGTTAACATTCAACGCCGTTCGTGCCATATCAATTAGCGGTTCGATGGAAATCAACAGAGCGACCAGCACAACCGGCAGCCCCATCGCAGGGAGTACCATGAGTGCAGCGAACGTTGCGCCACCACCAATACCAGCAATACCAAAAGAACTGATTGCCACAACGCCAACAAGGGTCAACATGAACGTAGGATCAAGCGGATCAATACCCATCGTCGGCGCTATCATTGTCGCCAACATCGCTGGGTAAATACCGGCACACCCATTTTGCCCAATAGTGGCGCCAAAGGTCGCAGAAAAATTAGCAATAGTTGGATGATGCTTTAGATCTCTGATCTGAGTTTCTACGTTCAATGGTATGGTTGCAGCAGAGCTACGAGAGGTAAATGCAAAAGTCAGCACCGGCCAAACCTTTTTGAAGTAAATCAGAGTATTGATACCAAAACCCGTCAAGAGTAATCCATGAACGACAAACATCAGAGCAATAGCCACGTAGGAGGCCACGATAAAGCTCAAGAGATCAAGAATATCGCTACCACTCGAACCGGCAGTCACTTTGGTCATTAATGAAAGTACGCCATAGGGCGTCAAGTTAATCACAAGCCGTACTAACTTCATCACGACGGACTGCGCTGTTTCCATAAACTCGCGAAACTTTCGGCCCTGTTCGGGCTCGTCCTTTGTGACATGAAGGCCGGCTATACCTGTCAATATCCCAAAAATGACTACGGCTATAATAGAAGTCGGGCGCGAACCTGCCAGATCACTAAAGATGTTTTGAGGGATAAAACTCAATATGATTTTTGGAAAGCTTAGATCGGTTACAACACCCTGACGAGACTGCAAGACCTCTGCTCTGGCCAATTCTCGGGCGCCGTTAGTAAGACCATCGGCACTAAGCCCAAAGACATTAGCAACAGCAATACCTACAACGGCAGACAAGATCGTTGTGCCGATTAATATAGCAACGACGGTACCGCCAATTTTACCTAACGTGGAGATTTCATCCATCTTTACAACAGCGGCAATCATCGAGACGAGTATCAGCGGCATGATAATCATTTTCAGCAAACTGACATAACCGCTGCCAACGATGTTACTCCACGCTAACGTTTCCTTTATGGCCGCCGGGTCCGCTCCATAAATCATCTGGAAAACCAGCCCTAGCAATGCACCTAAGACGAGGCTCGTTAGCACTCTCTGCGACAGACTGAACCCTCTACTTGCGAGATGCATCAGCCCAAAAAGCAAGCCGACGAACACCGCCAGGTTGATCATTACTGTATAACTCATCTAATTCACCTAAGTAAGTTTAAAGCGTGTACTATTTCAGCACACATTTCTTGACAGATCGTAGCCCCATCTCTGACCCGAAGATATTATCCACGCATCTACAGTAGCACTACTACCTGTGTTGTCACGGTCAGGGTCAGGGTCAGGGTCTGCTTCTAAATGAGCAATGAACGCAGTAACGAGTTCATCCTGCTCGCGTCCAATTCTTAACCCACGCCGATAGTCCTGATTTCTTCTTGCGTTGGAATCTCGACCGGCAGAATACAAGACATCATTCTTATCAATCAGACTGCGGGGTCGGCCAAGTTGCTAACATGTCGCCAAATGTTTACGCATTTGAACAACAATTAAAGCGTCACCCATAATCGATTCATTGTTGCTCTCCTCAACCTATTTCTGATATTTGATTTCTCCTCCCAGAATAGTGTAAAGCACCTCGGTTGATGGTATTCGATCTTCTTCAATATCAAGAATATCTTGGGACAACACGACAATATCAGCCAGTTTCCCAGGTGTCAGACTGCCTTTGATGTCTTCTTCAAAAGCGGCGTAAGCGTTGTTAATCGTGTAACTCTGCAGTGCTTCCATACGTGTCATGACATGTTCAGGGTGAAACTTCTTATCTTTGATCGTCATGCGTGAAACACTTGAATAGTAAGACGCTATTGCGCTAATAGGTTCCACCGGCACATCCGTGCCATTCCCTATGATCGCGCCGGATTCAATCAGATCGCGCCAAGGGTATGAAGTCATGCCCGTTCTTTCCTCACCCAACCGAGAGGGAATCCAAGGGCCGTCAGATGTAGCATGAACGCCCTGCATCATCGGAAACACACCGAGTCTGCCAAACCGCGGTACATCATCTGGGTGTATGTGCTGAGCATGCTCTATACGCCAACGCAAATCTGCCCCTTCGATTGCCATTTTATTCCAGATGCGTTCATAGATATCCAAGGTCTCGCGGTTTGCCCGAGTACCAATCGCGTGGGTATTCACCTGAAATCCATGGGTCACTGCCAACTCAGCTGTTGCTTCTATCTCTGCTACCGGTTCTAGTACTAGCCCCGCCGTCTCGGGTAAATCCTCATAAGGCTCAAGCAACCAGGCACCGTGGGCGCCCAAGGCACCGTCAATTTGGCGTTTAATAGAACGAACCGTCAGGAAGTCGT
>CAJXBG010000218.1 GCA_913050215.1 uncultured Gammaproteobacteria bacterium | reverse complement strand
GTTTCGAGGCTGCGACGTTAAGCTTACGTTAGCGGAGCAGCATGTTTGTATGACTTAACCATTACTGGCTAGCTCGCTCAACGCGCAGAAACAGGCAACTTCAACGTACCGCCCATCAGCGTCTGCGTCGCTACGTCAACACCTTCTTGCTCCGCCCAAGGCCCTGCTCGGTTTCGGTGGGCATGAAACTTTGGGAAATCCGAAGATGAAATGTCTAATCGAATTCGCGAGCCGCTAGATACCCGCCACTCGATCGGCCACATATCGATGGTTACATTTATCGCATCACCGGGCGAATATGCTAGGCGATCAAGCCCCCCATCTCGGTAAGCAAGGGACGTAATATTGTCTCTAATGTTAATGGCTCTGCCGTCCGGAAAGACCTCAATGAGCTTCGCTGTGAAAGCGGTATCTGGGGCGCTGGAGGCTATCTCTAAGTTGACGCTAATCTCGCCGGCAATCAACAGCGAAGCATCGAGAGGGGACGTTACGAAAGATAAAACGTCTGCTCGATTACACAAACCCTCTTGCAGCACATTTGCCGGTGCGGCACCCTCGAAGCCGGGCAAAATAAAAGCAAGCATACCCGCGCCACCCATCGTTGGCACAGGGTCAAGTGGATCATATAGATAGCTGACCGGTTCGCTTGAATCTTTTTCGAAGGCGAGTTTGCCACCATCGCAACTCGGCGAATCGGGCAAATTGTTTAAGCTGAAATTTTTTGAAACAGTGGGCCCGGGCCATTCCTCATATAAGTGCCACTCGTTCTCGCCCATCGTAAACGTGTAAAGCCCCGGAGGATTCGTTAGCGGCTGCCCCTTTAAGTGGTGGTCAAGCCATGGCAACATCTCTTTCCACTGAAACAACCCACCTTGCGCATTCTCAATCTCAAATGCTTCACCGCTAGCGCCCGCATGTGTCCATGGACCGAGCACAAACCGGCTGCTGCTGCGCGTCGCCAGCCTCTCCCAATCGGCCATCTGGCCGCCAAAAAACACATCGTACCAGCCACTCACCATCAGAATAGGTACATCAATATTCTCTGGGACCTGATTCATCAAGCGCGCGTCAGGGTTGTTAAAGAGCGTGCTTTTTGCCCTTTCGATATCAATCATGTCCTGATACCAGGGCATCGGCGAACCAAACACCGCCGTATCGACCTTGTTATGTGGCAGGTGCCGAATCGCTTTCTGGTAGTCACCGCCAGCATCATCGACCTCGCTGTTCGAGCCCCGCATCATGCTAGCCCAGGCCGTAAAGGTTTCATGTCGAAACATGCCATTGCTGTAAAGGATGGTGGAAAGGTCTGTCGTATAGACCGCAGGCACCAACGTTTTCACTTCACTCGGTAAGCCCGACGCTGCTACGGCGTATTGCACCGACGCGAGGTAGCTAGGCCCTACCATGGCAATGTTACCGTCCTGAAACGGTTGTTCTACCAGCCAACTTATTGTGTCCCTGCCGTCCCGGACTTCGTTAACCATCGGACTCCATTCACCTTCCGACTCGCCCTGCCCTCGCACATCTTGCAGTACGCAGGCATAACCGTAACGAATAAAGCGGCCACACAGCGTGTCGCGCATGATGGGTGTGAAACGAGCGTAGGGATTTCTGAGCAATACCGATGGAAAAGGACCCTCCCCTTCAGGCAGCATGACAGATGTGAAAAGTTTCACGCCGTCCTGCATCTCAATCCGCACTTGCTGTGTTTCCCCTGCAGCTGCCGTAAATGATGGCAATTGTTCCTGCATACGCGTCAGTTCATGTCTGCCCAAATAGGCGCCATAGGCAAAAAAGACGAGTAGTAGCGCAACAACGCCCAACCTTTTCAAAATTTTCACAAAACCCTCACTAAAGACAACGCAAAGGCGAAACTATATCCCAATCTTGGGACTAAGATTTGTCTTTTGTTGTTCATCATATGCGCGTATTGACTTCGAAATTGAGTCGTTGTCTTGTTTCAATTGATCGAGTCAAGAAACTCACGAGATTAGGCTTCATCGCTAGGCAAGAAGCTTCTAAAGAGGCTGATCTTGAGAGAGGTCAACCAAGACAGAAGCGGTGACTCTCTTGACGATCAATGACTGCCACGATGCTGATCTGCTGGCTTACAGATTGTTGGGTTGATCAGTGAAGATGCAGAGCGCTGTTTACTCATACTGACATTTAGATTTTGATTCGCCGTGGCATCGGCTGCTTTTCAAGAATCGTCGGCACACCATCTGGGTGTGGTGCAGTGTCAGAGTGACACAAATGGTTCAGTTCCACCCTAGTGAGGTCATCCAGCCCTGATTCAGCATTTGATTCGAAATAGACTGTCGAACCATTGGTCTTATCAACCATCGGCCGAACCCACCTTGGACAAACGGCATTTAATATCGCCAGGCGATCTTCTCCACTCTCGTTTAGCTCAACGCAGGCACGGTGCCAGGTTCGTGAATCATAAATGAGCGCAGCACCTGCGGGCGCTACCATTTGCTCAACATTTTCATGGGGCGGCGTTCCCATGCGCGTGCCGCCTTCGTTCATTCCTCTCGGAGGAAACGACTTCACAAGGTGAGAGCCAGGCACATACTGGGTCGCCGCGTTGTCGGTTCGAAACTCGTCTATGCAAATGTTGTATTGCACACCATAGATATTTTCATCCTGCCAACGATCTTCAGGATATACATCAGGGTGGTAAGGATAGTCGGCGTGCCAGCCGGAATCGGGAAACGTACCCAGCAGTTCTTTCGTTGGCCGGAGTATTGTCATAGCGGGCTGATGGCAAAAATGGATATCTTCTGTGCTCAGATATTCACGAATGATCCGAAGCACAACCGGATGCGTCACCGCACGACAGACATCTGGGCTCCACGTAATACTGTGAGGCATACCAAAGCGATCATCAAACTCAGCAGGCGCAGGATCCTGTTTTTCAATTTCCCGGTACGTGGCTTCGCGAATTCGCTCCAACGCATCGCTGGTTAGCACGTTATCCACGACCACAAAGCCGTTTGTTCGCAGCTCGTCGAGGTAGTCGCCCGGTGCTCGATCTGGTTCACCCAAACCTTCAGCTAAATCGTTGATCTCGTCCAAAACATTTCTCTCCTCTCAACGTCAAACAGTAAACCACATTTTCAGCCCTAAACTGAAATCAGGCAGTTTTATCTGTCTCCCATGCCTAGTCGGGACTTTTAACCAGAAGTTCGTCCGGTAAACATGATGTTTATTCAAATTTTGCGAACCGCTCACGCAGTAATCCGTTAGATGGTCAATGTGAATTTTTCCTGTTAATTCAGGCGGGTATTTGACACACGCAGAAGAACACCAACAGCGCTTTACCTGCGATAAAAAGACAGCTACCCGGATTGCTTCCCAATTAATCAATTATTAGAGAAAGAGTCGCGCACCGGATCTAAGAAGTTTGCGCGTATTAACGCTATTTCGATTAGCTAACTAATCTACAAATACAGTTGGAGATTCACCTTTTTTTGCAACTCGGATAATCAACGTCTTACCGCACTGGTTATCGTCGACACTAGGCGCCTCCGGATCCGCCCCGCCATGAACCCAGTTAGACTTTTCGAACCAGAACTCATCTTTTTTAACTGGCTCATAAGACCCGGAACCGTTAGATGTAATTTCACCATCCAATACATAAACCAATGTTCCATATGGATGATAATGTCTTTCCCCGCCTGCTTGACCACAAGATTCATATTTCTCAACATATAAATCCATCTCACCTGCAAGGTCGAAAACATCAGATGAGACGAGTCCCTGGGCAGCAACTCGCTTTTCTTCGTCAGCCGCACTTAGAACATTTGTAAACATAACGACAATTAAAATTAAGGTTAAAGCCGGTATTATTCTATTCATTTTCTTCTCCTAAACCATTAATTTACGACAGTATTTTAGTAGGCTTGACTGAGGTAAGAAAACCTCATGTCAGCATTCTGAAAGTTGATGTTAGAAATCCTGATCTCATCTTCATTCTCAAGCGTCACTTCTAACGTTCGCGCTGACGGGCTTGATTCACGCATGTATTGGGAGGTGTTGACTTCAACTAGACCTGCTTGGGCTGACATACACAGCCAGCATGTTAGGGCAATTACTGCTTTAAGGTATCTATTCAAAAGGCGCGCTCCTGTGTTTACAACCACTTTGGTGTTAGGGGCAATTGAATTTTTTATTCCAGCAGAACAACCTTCTTCCTCAAAGGAATCATTGTCAATATGAAATTCACGGAGTGGTCTGTGGAGCACGGGCAGCACAGTCTTACACTGCTGAGATCCAGTTAAATTTAAGACCTCGCTGAGGTGGTAATTCTCTTTGGGGTCGATGACTGCCACGATGCTAACCTGCTGACTTGCAGACTGCAGTGTTAATCGCTGAGAAGTTTTTTAAGCGACGCAGGGCAAT
>CAJXBG010000217.1 GCA_913050215.1 uncultured Gammaproteobacteria bacterium | reverse complement strand
GCCTCCAATAAAGTACCAACTTACCATGTAGCGTTCAGTTCCCCGTCGGTCTCTCAATGTGGTTAACTCGTGATTTGTTACCACGCCATTTATTTCAACTGTTTTAACTTGAGTGCTAGTGGTAAGCCACTGATCCTTAGTAAAAGGTGTATTTTCTACGAAAACTAATTCCTTTCCCTGAGTTTGCGTCAGGTAGGTGACGCGTAGGCTTCTATAAAGCTGAGAGTCATAGCGTATCGATGCTTGATCTGTCTCGTCGGCGCCGACAAATCTCGGGTTCCAGGTTTTTGCAAATCTAGTGTCGACGCGTTGTGTAAGCTGACTTAGTGCGGTGTCGTAAGTTCTTCCAATACTCGAGTTATGATTTTCGGAAATCAAGAAAAGTCGCATGGTCGGATAAGAGATGAGCGCCACTGCAGTAACTACGGCAATAATTTTTGCGTTCCCCGGAACAGAATTATTTATCTCTAGCTCATCTCGATTATGGAAGATCTCCTGTTTGGAGGAAGACTGTTTTGGTAATTGATTGACAAAATGTCCAACCACAAAGAACGGTATTAGCATGACTGCATATAATATCCAACCAAAGGTTAAGTGATCTTGAACGATAACGTGATCCATTCGTGTGTAATTGCCGACCAAGATTACGAAAATAATTCGTACCCAGTTGCTCACGAGGGAAAGTAATATGGCAAACAGAATGAAATATAGTCTGTTTATGCCTAAAACATGGTTGAAATGGACAAATAGCACGCTGAGTAAGCAGGAGCTTAGGAAAAAACTTAGACCAGAGCATGCCTCCTCGATGATAAATTGCCCACCCGGCACAGTGAACCGAAACCCTTCTCGAAGGGTGGGTATGTCCATTAGTTTGAGCGCGGCGTAAGTCACATCACTCGAAAGGATCTGAAGCGGAACCTGTAGAAAATTCCAGACTGGTAGCACAAGTAGGAGCGCGAGCAGCGCGATTTTGAGTGCCCACAAAGATTGAAAGCCAAACAGGCAGACTAAGGTGGCAACGATAATGATAAAGAGACAGAAAACCTGTATTAATTGAACGTTGATTAATGCAGCAGCGAGCCACAAAGCGCCAGTCGCTATTATCGTGATCAACCCTATGAGATTAAAACGATACATCGCATTGCTGATTTTGTCCCTGCTCTGGTATGTGATGTAAGCGGCAATCAGTAACGCTAGGAAACCGTGGCTGTAAACGCCATTTCCTGACCATTCGAGCGAAATTTCATAAATAGTTGCTGAGTAGGCAACCGTCAAAGCAATAAAAACAAAGCAAGCTATGCTGTAGTTGCCAATGGATTTTAGATTAGATTCAGACATGTTCATTGTTAAGGATGAAAGGAAGTCTCAAATTTATATATGTAGTTTTGCGTATTTTTTTTACAGGGTCGGTAGATAAGGTCCACTTTGATTCACATTTGAATATACCTTCCGGTTGGCCAGAGCCCGGCACGAGTAATTAGCCATCCCAACAAATTTTTTCTGATAGCAAATAAACGTCTTCCAGGTTGCTTGATCGCACCGAAGCGTTGCTTGTACTCACCTTCGAAAGCAAGGAAATCATAGACCTTAAGATGGTCGGAAATTGCTGCCTTTATCGCCATGTCTATGGCGACTAAGCCGGCGCCATTAAGGGATGGATCAAAGCCAGACTGTATTTCGTACATGGTGTTGTCGTAAGTGAAGCCGAATCGGATCGCGATAGGTTTGTGTCCCTGAAAAAGGCAAAAAGCAGCAATTTGGCCTAGCTTGCTTGCCCGTGTTGTGTACGCTTTAAGAAATTCTTTGAATTTTGGGTTTCGTTCGAAGGCACCGGTTTCGCCTTTGGATAGCCATCTTTGTGAGTGCAGGTTTTCAAGTAAAGTAAAAATTTCCTCGGGGGACATTAGATCCTGCAAATTTTGGAGAGTCAGATTTGCTTGTCCAGAAAGTTGTTTATGGTAGCGGCGAATATTATTTCGCTGCTTTGTTTTTAACCTAGATTCATAGATCTTTGCATTGTCCGTTAGTGGCAATCGGTAGAAAGCAATGGACCTTGAAGCAACGTGATAGTCAGCCGCTGTCATTACTTTCTCAAGGCGTTCAGCAGCACCTGTTGATTCGTCAGCAAAAGGTGACCATGCTGCAAGACATTCTTTTGCGTTATTTTTGATTACCGAGGCTATCTCCTTGAGCGCCTCCTCTTTGTGCTCTCGGTGTAATATCAAATCTTGGTACTCTGCAGAGCTATCTTGATCACCCAGCACTCTGATTACTCGTGCTGATATGGCCTTTAGTATTTTTACAGGTGCTTTGTAAAGTGGAGCAATTGCAATTAGTTGTTTTTGCTTGTGAATGAGAACAATAAACAAGGTGCAGTCTGTAGGGAGAAAATCTAGCCAGCAATCTATCCAGTCAAAAGTCAAAAATAAATTATTGCTATCGCTATCGTTTATCAACGAGGCCCAAATGGGCTCTAATCGCTTAAATTCTTTTCTCGAACTGATTATCGAAGCGCTATAAAACATCTAGGTTCATCGCCCGGAAAAGACAACAACACCAGCGACCTTTTCAGGTCCAATCATTTCTACGGCCTCGGTCACTTGCTGCTCGTCTACAGTGCCCGAATCAAGCTGAAAAACAACTTGGTCACTGACATTTGCCAAGACCTGTACTTCACTTGAGAGCTTCATACTCGGTGCATTAATGAAAATGTATCTATCAGGGTAGCGCTTCTTTAGTTCGGTAACGATCTCGCGCATTCGGATCGACTCAAGGGACTCTGTACTTGTTTCAATAACATTACCTGCGGGAATTATCCTGAGTCTCTCGATACCGCTTTCTTGAATAAGGATAGAAATATCGTCGAGATCGTTCTCGATGAAATCGATCAGACCGTTATCACCCTCTAAGGTAGAAAGTTTTTCGATCAGGCTGTGATTGGTGTCACAGTCGATAACGATTGATGATCTAGACTTATCAAAAGCAAATACCGCGGCCAGGTTCATGGACAATTTGGCCGTGTCGCCATCTGGAGAGAATGAACTGAGAAGGCACACAAAGTTTTGATAGTCAGAGATGCGCAGAAGCTTGTTTCTCAAATCTCTGTAAATATTGAGGGTGTGGCGATCACGCATGCCGGGAAATATAATCCCCAATTCCTCTTTCTTCTCATCGGAAAGACGTGTGCTGTTTTGCATATCCCTGATGGCATGTTGCCGGATGCGCCTTGATGCAATGCTGTTTGGAGGGTTGTTGGTCAATCGGATAGCACTCGGTAAGCTATGAAAGCAGGTAACGAAAAGAAAAAGCAGCTCCGGTATAGCAAACTAGCACGGCTGCAAAAGATACAGAAACCCATCGCCAGTCTTGGTACTTGACTGCTTCCTCTGGCAGCACGGCCAGAACAATTCCTGGAAATAGCTCGTTAAGCTGGTCCGCAAACTTTATTCTGTGGTCAAAAAGTACAAATGCGATAAGAATACCTAGGGGTAGAATGGTTCCTAGAATCAGTCCAGCCACAACGAAATGGAAATATCGTATTCCTGTAGGGAGCACTGGAAAAATCGCAGGTTCCAAAATTTTGTAGGTTACGCCCTGTCCAGCTAGGTCAAGCGTCATTGATATTCGCGCGCGCTCTTTCCTTTCGAGTAAGTCCTCGTAAATGTTCTTGGTGACACTGTAGTCTCTTGTGAGCTCGGAGAGGTCTGCTTGATTTGCTGCGACCCTGACTCTACGTTGATATTGTTCCTGCAAACGATTTTGATTGGCCGCTAAGCGATGACGTTTTGTTTTTACGGTAACTTTAGCTTCGGAGAGAAGACCGCTTAGATCCTCGTAGATGGGGTTTAGGTTGCGTTCACCTGTCAAGTCAGAAGATCCTTGAATAGGATTTTGAGAGGCATTTTCAACCTCGATGATTGTTTTCTTTACGTCCTGAATTTGCAGCTGCATATCAACAACGTCTGGGTGCTCATCACGATAGTTAAGTCTGAGCGTATCAAGCTGCGATTCAAGTTGCGCCAGTCGATCTCTGTAAACTCGTGCATTGTAATCATTGTTTGCATAGCGTGTTTCATTAGCCAATTGTATCTCGAGCGCAGCAATCTTTACTTCCTCTGCATCTATATCAATGGCTATTTCGTCGATAGTTGTACGCAATTTGGCAATAGAGGAATTAACTTGTGAATCGATCCCGTCAACATTTGCAGCTTCAAAGGCCTTGAGCTTGTTTTCAGCCTCCACAAGCTGGTTTTTATACGACTTTACCTGTGCGTCAATGAATGTGTAGGCACTTTTGCTCTCGGCTCGTTTATTCTGCGCGCTCTCTTCTATGAACAGGCTGGTAATCTTGTTCACGACCTTGAAGCTCGTGTTAGAGCTTACGTGGCTATAGGAAATGGTAATGTAATTGCTCGCTGGCGCACTGAGGGTTACCGTTTTCCTCAA
>CAJXBG010000216.1 GCA_913050215.1 uncultured Gammaproteobacteria bacterium | reverse complement strand
GATCACCCGCATGCTTTCACAGTCATCAAAAGAATAACCACATCACCGATGTCTTAATACTCAATGATCATTAGCGATCGCCATACATGATCGTTCTTCGGAAATGTGGTTTATACTTTCTAGCCCATTGCACTAAGCAATTCACTTGACGTTCAAGGAACTTGGCTCGACATGTAAGTATCAATAACTTTGCCGGGAGGGTTTTCTTGGAACGAGGCCCAAAAAGTTGCCCATTCTGACGTAGGGTTGTCCTGAAACTTACCCCATTGCGACCAGTCATCGAAGGACATAACGTAATGCATGCGACCAAGTTGATCCATATTAATAGCGATACCAGCGCCAGCTTTTGCGTGGATCCTGCTTGCTTCATTGGCTTTTGCAAAAAGCTCTGCGGAGCGCCCGCTATAGGGTTGCCAAACAAAAACGTGGTACACCGCGCCTGGAACTCCCGAAAGCGGTTCATTAAGCATGAAGCTTTCCAGTTGAGTAGCGCTTGGATTCTTGGTGTAGTCTGCGATAAACGCCTGCATTTCTGGGTTAGCGGCGGCCTTGGCTTGGAACTCTCCCCAGGACGCCCAGTCCTTAAAAGACGTAATGTAGTGCAACCTGCCGTGAGTATCTAAGGCTAGTCCTGGCTGCACACCTAATTTCTTGCTGATCTCTACGCCCTTTGCCGCAGTCGCCATCATTTCGTTAGATTTACCTGGCAGCGGTTCCCAGAGCGTTACTTGTGTTACCTGAGCCGCAGCGAGCATAGGCAGGATAAGCAAAAGAGTTACTAATATTTTTCTCATCTTTTTTCTTCTCTTGTTGATTTTAGATTTATGGGAATTCTCAGGTTCAGCTTATTACTAGTACCCAATACGAGCGCCTCATTGAGAATGCGAACTGATGTTAATCTCACTGAGAGTACATTAATTACGATTGGTATCGCAACGATGTAAGCGTTCAAGTAGCTTCAGTAACCTGTTGCAGGTTAACCGCGAAACTTACACGGACGGGACACAAATAGACTGTGTTGACGAAAGGCGTGAATATCTTGGAGTGAGCTGACTTTTCGCCACCCGTCTAGCTAAGCTGACGTTAACTATAAAAGTAAACCAGAGTGTCGCCTGCTTCAATATAGATGAGGGGGTAACAGTAAAGAATCATATCGGTTCTGACGTCTCTGATGATGGCGCGTTATTTGGACTCGGTGTTGACGTCTCAACCACGTAAAAAACTTTACACGTTTTTTACGCAAAAACCTAAAGTGCGGGTTTAAAACTCAAAGCGCAGTCCATCACAAGATACTTTCGGAATACGGGACAAACGGGGAATTGAGGCCCCTGTCCAGTTCAAATTTGATACATATAATTTATATCAAAAATGCACTATATTAATTAAGTGAGGTATTAATTAAACATGAGTAGTGTTGGAGAAATTTATGAAAAATGCCGAATTAAGAAAAATTTTTACCATTATTTTTGTCCTGTTTACGCCAATTGAAGTTTTTGCTGACGCTCATAATTATGACGACCAAAGAGGTATGACTAAACTTCTTGGTATTAAAACATACACAAGGTGCGCGAATGAGATCACATCACCTAACGCAAAGGTATATGAATTATCATATAAGAGAACTGCAACAATGCCTTTATCACCATTTGCTGGTGAATATAAGCCCAAATTTCTTCCCGAGATAGCATGGGCAAAATCAAAACAAGTTTTCACGATGGATGTTTTGAACGAAAATGTTAATGATGGTAATCAAGGTACACAAATCGACGCTTTAGGACACTTTGGTTACACTGATGAAGTTTGGAACGGAGAAGGTGAAGCTGACCTTTCATCATTAAAGTACTTTGGAGAATTTTCTCGAAAAGAGGTGAAACCATCACCAGAATCACCCTTGAAAAAACTTGGCATTGAGTCTGTACCTCCTATCATCACGACGGCTGTATTCTTAGATGTTAAAAAATATATTTTTAAAGGTCGAGCAATGAAGGCTGGTGAATATGTAACTGTAAAACATATTCAAGAAACAATTAAAAATTCCCCCAGTATCAAAGATAGGGGTATTTTGCCCGGCGATGTCGTATTAATTAATACTGGGTGGAGTGATAACTATCAAGATCCAGATGAATTAGGGATTTATTACACAAAATCCCCTGGGGTCTCTTATAACTTAGTTAAGTATTTATCTGATAAGAAAGTTGTCGGAGTAGGGTTAGACACATGGGGTGTTGATACGTTTGCTGATGAGAACGGGTTTGGAGCAGAAAAAAGTCAAAACCCTGAAGGAATTGCCAACCCAGCACACCACTACTTTTTAACACAAGTTGGAATTCATACTCTTGAGAACTTTAATTTAAAGGCGTTATCTAAGGATAACGTTGACCTATCATGTGTAATGATCTTACCTCTAATGACAGAAGGAAGTTCAGGGTCTCCTATTAGACCTGTTGCTATCGGTAGTCCAAATTTAATGTGAAGACAATTAAGGGGTAATTCTTGCACTGGTACCCTCGCCATATCCACACGAGACAGCGTTTCACGAGAATATATTTGTACCTCATGAGGCTCCACTGAAATGTGGCTCTACAGACATCAAAAAGATCACCACATCACCGATGTCTTGATGCTGAATGATCATCAGCAATCGCCAGACCTGATCGTTCTTTGGAAAGTGTGGTTTATACTTTCAATCTTCTATTTGCTATATTTCTGCTAAAAACAAAAGGGTGAAATTAGCATGGAAACACTAGCAATTTGGGGCGAATTTTTAGGCGGAATCGGTGTCATCATCTCTTTGATTTTTTTGGGTTTACAGACAAAAACCGCCAATCGACTCGCGCTCGCAGCATCTCAGCGAGAGCAACGCCATATATGGCAGGAAATGATGATCTTCATGGCCAATTACAGCTCCGAGTACAGAGAGTTTCTAAATAACCCCGTGATGGCACCTGACCGCCAGACCCGAGCGGCCATGATGCTGTATGCAATGGGTAATCAACTGGACACATTATTAAAACTCAATCAGGAAGGCCTTGAGACAGACGATAATCTGCGCTATGTCATGGACGCTTTCGTCGGTCACGTTTCAACCCCGGGAGGATATGCATTCTGGCAAAAGATGACCGATGCGGATTTATACGGTGACGACGTACTTGCGGCGGTCAATACAAGGCTATCGACGATGACTGTTCCGAATGAAGACCTGTTTACCGCTATGCATTGGCTAAAAGCCAGACCAGGGGAATTCCGATCCCAATGATTGAGAGCTAGCCTGGCAATATAAACCTATAGTTGCACGCCATACATCTCGAGAAATCTAGCGTTGTATTCTTCGTCCGATAAATCGCCTCCCATCTCGATCCATTCTTCTGAGGAAACGCTGTTTCTTGCCGCCATAAAACCTTCAGCGTCCGATCCAACGGGCCAGCGGAGTTTGTATTCATCAGTGGTTGCTGCTTCAAGGATCGTTTCCGCCACCGCTTCTGGTCCGACAGCCCTTTGGAAACCTGCCATAAAGATCTTGCCGTTTCTTCGCATGATGGGTTGATAGGGAGAAGTTTTGTCGTAACGTGTTTGTTCTGCTGAGTTCTCAAATATATTGGTCATGATGACACCTGGCTCAATGTTCACGACGCGCACACCAAATCTATACAATTCGTGTGCAAGGGATTCACCCAAACATTCCAATGCCCATTTGGATGCGGAATAGCCGATTTGATTTGGTGTTGCCATGAGTCCAACAGCGGAGGTGATATTCACAATGCAGCCAGTTTTGCGTTCACGCATTGATTTGATCACGGCTTGAATACATGACACGGCGCCAAAATAGTTCGTTTCAAAATACTGCCTATGCTCCTCCTCGGGAGTTAACTCAAGAGGCGATGAGCCACCGATACCAGCATTGTTTACCAACAAATCAACGGGACCAGTCTCCTCAATTTTTCTAAAAGCCGCGTTCACCGATGCAGGATCGCAGACGTCTAGCTGGATCACAGTGACATCCAGATTTTTCTCAACGGCCGCTTCTTGCAATGCAACGGCTTTGCTTGTGTTGCGCATACCAGCGAATACCTTGTAGCCATGCTCAGCGAGGTAAAGACTAGTGGTTAGGCCGATACCACTGCTGGTACCTGTTACGACTGCTATTTTCATAAATGATGTCTCCAAATTTTGCGGCGATTGTAACGGTTAACTGAGGATTTAGCACACGACAATTAGCTAAATGACCAATCGAACCATTTTATCTGCCAGCACTATTTCGGCATTCTGACGATGATTGTCTGGCTCGCAGTCGCGAGCAACACACCATCTTGATTCCACATGTTAACCGAGCCATAACCAAAACCGTCACCGACAAAATCCATATGATTTTCACACAACACCCATTCAGAATCGGCTTGATTGGCGTAACGGATAGTGTTGTCGATGCTAGTACAAGACATAAATTGCCCCAATGCATTGCCCAAAGCTGAAGGTTGATAGTCTGCGATGATCGCGAGCGCCCCTCGATCATGTTGAACGTTTGGCATTCTGACCCAAAGGGAATTACCACCATCACCGCTAGGTTCTCCATCACCGGAAAAACCAAACATACCGCGAGCCAATCGAATTTCAAGATGGTCATGTAAAGACGGGTCGTCGTGATGGCCGTCTAGCGACGGACAGTTCATTGGCGCTTTTACTTTAGGTGGTTTAAGCCATAACCCTTGAGCGACAGGTGGTCGGCTGCCGCAAGCACCAAGCACCGTAATAATTTCTCTTCTTGGCTCGCTGTTCGACAAATATCCAACGACACGACCTTGTGTCACATTGCGACCAATTGCCGGCAGACTTAATTCAAGATCAAGAGATGCAGGTTGCTGGGTAATGCCAAGGTATTGACCCGTGGCCCAGACAATGGGTTTTTCGGTTGCTTGCT
>CAJXBG010000215.1 GCA_913050215.1 uncultured Gammaproteobacteria bacterium | reverse complement strand
TGACTGCAACAACAACCGGTAGTTTTACGATTGATGCTGGTTGGATTAAGGAACAAGGGAATCTAGAGTCTTTTGTCCTAGGTATTAACGGTGGTGTCACGATTACCGAGGGGCATCGCGATGGACAAACGATTAATCAGGTTGATCTGGTAAACAATGCCTCTGAAGCCCTTGCTACAATTACTGCTGCGATCGAGCAAATCGCCGGTGACCGAGCAGAATACGGAGCACTTCAGAATCGCCTTGAGTACACAGTTTCGAATCTAATGAATGTCAGTGAATTCACTACTGCGGCACGATCAAGGATTGAAGACGCAGATTTCGCAGCGGAGAGCGCGAGACTCGCCAAAGCGCAAGTGCTTCAGCAAACCGGCACCGCAATGCTGGCGCAGGCGAATTCATCTTCTCAGCTTGTGCTATCTTTAATTAGATAAAAGTAAACGTGGTGGTCAGTACGCAGGTCACTTCCGTTTATACGGTTGACCGCAATTGAGGTTCGGGTAACAAGGGGAAGACAGCGATTGAGCGTCTTTCCTTTCGTAGGAAAATTAATACACCGACCGATAATGCAGGGACTCGTTATAGCCTAGCGGGTGACTTCGTAAATAAAGCGCTTCTCCCTGGCTTCTTAAACCATAAACGACGCTCTGTCGTGAGTGTCGTTAAGCAGATCGTACTCGCGCGCGAAATCGCAGCAAAATGTCTCGAGATTATCGCCTCTGAACACTCGCTATTAAGCCAAAATCCCTAGAATCTCGGCCACTGCTGAACGTTGTCGTCTCAGATCTTCACGAAACCTTAGTTTGAGCCCTAAAGCCCTTGATCGAGGTCGCTTGGTTAGTGCAAGCTCCAATAACAATATTCAGATAAAAGGTGATCAATGATGAAATATATCGTAATGGCGGGGATAGCTATATTGGTATCGCAGTTGTCACTGGCAGAGCATCATGAAGCAGCAGAGCCAAAGGCGAAAATCGTCATCGGTCATGAAATCTCAGACGAAGGTGAGCGTATGGACATCACCGCTGGAGATTTGGCGGCGGTTGAGCTCCTGAAAAGTTATGTCGAAGCGCACAATCGACACGACACCGCTGCTATTGGTCGGTTGAATGCCAGCGATTTTAAAGCGTGGGCTGCGAACGGCGTTGTGATAGAAGGTTCTGATGCACACATTGCCTTTCTTAAGGATTGGTTCGCGAGCAGCAGCCCAACTTGGAAATATAAGTACGCGATTGCTAACGACGTAGTACGACCTGACGGCAGCGTGAATCATTGGGTGACGGCTGCTTACACAGTGACTAATACGGTTGAAGGCAAAGCTGTGAAAGCTGAAGAAATGTTAGATGCGCGTATTGAAAACGGAAAAATAAAATACTTATTTGTCGCTGCTCGGGCCCTTCTGTCAGAAGAATGAAGCGCCATCGTGGCTGGACTGACATCCGCCACGTAGCAGTTTAATGAGAGCTGCGATTGTCACCAGACGTGGCTAACGAGCGAGAACCTCAATTGCGATGATAGCCATACCATACAGGCCGATGAAATAGGCTAGCGGTCTAATCATGGGCCAGCCAGCGGCATAGATAATCGCATGGGCAACGCGGGCATAGAAAAAGATGCTGGCGCCCAGCGCTGTGGTTTCATTAGATACACCCGCCATATTTGCGACCAACACGACGACGGTGAACATGACCAGGTTCTCCTGCATATTCGATGTAAGCCGTTGCAGACGCAGTCGAATGACGGAAGGTTCCGGTAAACTGTCGCGGCTACCCGCTTGTGCCGTTAAGCCATTTTGCATGATTGAAAGACCTGCCTGCGCGAGAATAATGACAAGCAGCAGGATGGCACTGTAAAGCAGCATGGTGAGTTCGATCGACATAGGTCTTCCTTTTAGTAATTTTTTTTGTGAATCAAACCATACTCGGTTTCTCTGATTTCGTATAGGTGATGGCTAATTTTTGGTTGAACGTTCGACAATCCTTGTTCGCCTTTGAGGATAGATTGAATAGACCGGATTGACAGTTTTCCGGAGCTGAACGGTTAGTGGATGAGCTGCATTTGATCGAAGGTTCTAGCAGCAGTTGCGTCGACCACTCGGCTAAAATGTCGAGAAATTTGACACAACGGTCTGGTTGTTATTTTTCTGCCTAAAAAGTCATTACAAATCAATGCCTTAAAACATTGGCTTGATTGTTGCTCATTTCAACTCCGACAACCTTTAATCAAGTTTCCTAGGAGTTAGTACATGTCAGCTTTAAAACCGATGAAAATGATGCTTGCTTGCATCGTCCTTTTACCCTTTTGCCAAGCCGCTCTGGCAACGCCTATTTCAACATCAGATGTCATCACGGACTGGACAAGCGATGTAAGCCCCATAGATGGCCAGGACGTAGGAAACTGGACAATTTCCTCTGGCAATATCGTTGGGACGAGCAATCACGTTGGTTCGTTGACGAGTGATGTGAGTGTAAATAGTGATTTTAGTTTTTCGGTTAATTCTCTAGCAAGGGATAACGATACCTTCGGCTTGGTTTGGGGGTTTCAAGACCTTGCTAATCACTATCGGTTGAGTTGGGCGCAAGATTACGGCGAGACTGGAGTTGGAAGCTCCCAAGGAGGCCACGGTGTTGACGGCTTTAAGATCATCAAAGAAGTTGGAGGTATCTCCAGTGTCCTGTTTAGTTCAAATACAGAGTACGGCCAAAATCAAACTTATGATCTGCGTGTTGCCGGAACAGTTGCGGGTTTTACTGTGGAGGTCGAAAATTTATCAACATCAACCCTGATTTTTAACGAGTCAATTACGGATACTACCTTTGTGTCTGGGTCAGTGGGGATACATGATTATTTCCAACAAAATGGTAACGTTTGGTCTAATTTTGACTTGGATACAGGCACATCAGTACCGGAACCCTCTATGGTGGCCATCTTTGCATCAGGAATGCTGCTGATAGGGATGCGGCGCCGTATGAGTAAGCCAGTTCCCTCTGTTGGGTAGTTAGCCATTCTTTAAGTTTGCGTAGCATGAGCTACCCAATCCAAGGGGCCCGTGTTGCGCTTAAACTTTCGGAAATATTCCTTGCTAGATATTTGATAACACCGAACTATTGCGCGCTGGAAATAACCAACATGGGCCCAATAGTAGTCGATGTAGGTGATATAGTTTGGGTAGGGCGGTTGCATCTCCTCTGGCTCGACGCAGTGCGCATGTCTTCAACAATTATCAGCTGTTTAGCAAGCTATTCCTCTGGTTTTGCCCTGGGGCATGAGAGGAGTAAGCGCTAGAACATGTCGATAAAATCTTTTGCAGCTTGCACGACTGCGCGTGAGCAGGCAGCTGGCGTCTTTCCACCTTCAAACATGTCTTTGCATTCATGCTCAAAGAGCTCTGATCTGAATACCATCATCCACACATAGAGAATTGAAAATATCATCGGGTCGTCTCCCTCGAATGATACCGTGGCAACTCTGTCGCTTTCGACTGTCAGATAAAATGTATCTGTGGCGGTGTAGCCAAGGGTCTTTCCGAAGTCATCAAATACAGTAACAGCGCAAACGATTAAATTTTCCTCGCTGACCACACATGGCTTGCGCTGCTTGATCGTGTAATTCGCAGCCTCGGCCCAAGCTTGATAGTAAAGCACACTCTCAGCGTCTTTCCCTTCAGCCAACTGGTTGGCAAGTGCTTGCGTGTCAAAGCGATAGAAGCTATCGAGCATCTTCTCGGCTATTGCGATCTTCTGATTATCGGCACTGGTGCCATGTGAGAAAGCGAGCAACAGGATTAGTAATGACGCGACGCGTGACAATGAACTGAGGTGCGGCAATGAATGAGCCCATGTGTGGCCGCCATAACCCCTAGCGCTTCCTTTTCGCAAATAACTCATCCAATATGTTCGACACATTCTTATGAACTCGGCTTGTTAATTATGATGACGCTCATCAAGTATGCCCTACATCCCGTCATTCTGCTCTGCGTTATTGGTGCTTGGCTAATGAACCCAGAATCACCCGAGCTGTATCTTGTTGTCCTGCTGTGCGTGCAATTGCTGCTTGGTACACTCGAATACTGGGTCCCCGCACGACCAACGTGGGTTGTTCATGCTAAGGAAAAGATCACAGGCATACTTATCGTGTTAGTGCTCATTGTCTGTTCTATTTCTGTCGCGATGCTTTATGCCGCATTTCTCTCCGAACCTCTTGCGCAATTAAGAGAAACGCTCAATCTGGATTTCTGGCCACATGATTGGCCATTAGTCGTTCAGTTGTTTATGGCGTTTATTCTGAGTGAGTTTATTTGGTATGGAATACATCGCGCTGAACATCGCTGGCACATTGTTTGGCGGGTGTCTGGACACGGTGCTCATCATTCCTTCAAACGTCTGAATGCGCTCAATTTTGGTCTCAACCATCCACTCGAGTTGTTCTTTCTTGCGCTGCCGTCTGCTGTTGTTGAATTATTGTTTGGTGTGGGCGCGCCGGCAGCCGGGGCAGCGATATTGATGTCGACACAAGCGTCTATTGTTCACAGCAATATTAACCTCAGCCCTAAGTTGATAGGTTTGTTCTTTACAACGAACAGATATCATCTGCGTCATCACTCAATCGTGCTTGAAGAAAGCAATACCAACTACGGTTGCGCTACGATTTTTTGGGATAGGGTGTTTGGCTCCTATGTCGATGGAGACACGATCGAATGTGGGGTGGGTCCTACCGAACCCAGTCTCGTTGAAAAACTGATGATGCCGATAAAGGAACCAACCGACGTGTCGGTCGCACCGGTATAGCGTGACAGGGTGGTGATGACGGCAGGGGTAAGCGTCTAATCAGCGGTCATGGGTAATATATCGATCATCAGCATACATCAGGCATAGCCGATCAGGCATAGCCGTTCTGTATCATTTGTGTTTGATCGTTT
>CAJXBG010000214.1 GCA_913050215.1 uncultured Gammaproteobacteria bacterium | reverse complement strand
CAGGCTAACAGTTTAACTAAATAGAAATGACGAGGATAAATCATGTCTAACGAACAAACGCTCGCACAGTTTGAAGCAAGTACCCGCGAGTGGGTAAAAGAGAATTTTCCGACAACTCTGGCAGGTTCCGCCATGGGTCTCGAAGGAGAAGCAGAAGCGTCAACCAAAGCTGATTTTGAGGTCTGGCGGCAACGCCTGGCTGAAAAAGGCTGGGGTGCGCCTACTTGGCCGGTACAATACGGCGGTGCCGGGCTCAGCCATCCGGAAGCTAAAATCATCAGTCAGGAAATGGCTAAATTAGGTGCTTTTAACCCGATTCCGCTGCTAGCGGGCATGGGTGTGACCATGGTCGGACCGACCATTCTCGAGTACGGTACCGACGATCAAAAAGAACGCCACTTGAAGCATATCGCAAGTGGTGAAGTGCGCTGGTGTCTAGGGCTTTCTGAGCCGGGCGCAGGTTCTGACCTTGCTTCTCTGTCTACAAAAGCCATTGATAACGGTGATAACTTTGTTGTTAATGGTCAGAAGACTTGGACGTCAGGTGCGGATATATCACAGTGGTGCGGCGCGCTGGTACGTACTGACCCTAACGCCAAAAAGCGAGATGGTATCAGCTTTGTAATGTTGCCGATGGGGCAGGCGGGTGTAACAACTAAACCAATTAAACTTATCTCTGGTGCTTCGCCATTTTGCGACACTTTCTTTGATGATGCGCGCGCTGAAAAAGCCGACCTTTTGGGTGACTTGAACAAGGGCTGGAGCGTGGTAAAGCGTTTGTTACAGCACGAGCGACAAAGCCAGACTCAAGCGAGAAGCCCTGGTAGTGGCAGCAAAGTATCGTTGCAGGAGAAAGCTAAAACTTATGCGGGTACCGACGAGAAAGGTGCTCTGGCTGATGCAGATCTCAGAATTCGACTGGCGAACCACTTGATGGACTCACACGCGCATGGCTTAACCGTCAGCAGGATTACTGCCGAAGCCAAGGGTAAAGTTGAAGTCAGTGCGGCCGCTTCTATTCTTAAAAACTCGGCGACTAAAATTGCACAGGCGAAAAACGAGTTAACCATGGAGTTCATGGGTACACAGGGTGTTGGCTGGGAGGGCAGTAGTTTCGCAGAGTCTGAACTGAGCAACGTGCGCGATTGGCTGTGGGGTAAGGCGATCTCTATCTATGGAGGGTCCCATGAAGTTCAAAACAACATTATTTCGAAAAACATTCTAGGTCTCCCAGAGACGACACAGAAAGGGTAGGGGGATTATCACATGGCAGCACTAACAGAAGAACAATCAATGATTCGTGATCAAGCGAAATCATGGACAACAGAACAGGCACCCGTTGGTAAATTTCGTGAAATGAGAGACAGCGAGATATCAACCGCGTTTTTTCCGGATACATGGTCGGCAATGGTCGAAATGGGTTGGACAGGAATCATTATTCCCGAGCAGTACGGGGGGTCAGATCTTGGGTTTTTAACTTTCGGTGTCATCCTAGAGGAAATTGGTCGTCAACTCACCGCTTCTCCTTTGTTTGCATCCTCATTAGTCGGCGCCTCAGCAGTTTTGTTGGGCGGTAATGATGCCCAGAAACAAGCCGTTTTGCCTGGTATTGTGGATGGCAGCAAAATTCTCACGCTGGCGTTGGAAGAAGGTCCCAGACATGCACCAGAAAATACCGCGCTTGTGGCTGAAAAAAATGGTGATGGTTATAAGCTGACAGGCACAAAAACTTTTGTACAAGAAGGTATGTCCGCAACGACTTTTGTCGTGGTGGCGAGAACCAGCGGTGCGCTCGGTGACGTCAATGGTTTAACGCTTTTCTTGGTTGATGCTGATGCATCGGGATTGACCAGAAATCAGGTGAAGACTGTCGATAGTCGTGGCTATGCGAATCTTGATCTCGACGGTGTTGAGGTGTCAGTTGATGCGATTCTTGGCACGCTGGATGATGGTTTTCCTGTGCTGGAAGCAGTGTTGGATCGCGCAAGAGCAGCAAGCGGCGCTGAAATGCTTGGAACCGCTGCGCAGGCGTTTGATATGACGCTTGAGTATCTCAAGACCAGAGAACAGTTTGGTCAGGTGATTGGCTCTTTTCAGGCGTTGGGTCATAGGGCAGCGGGTCTGTTCGGTCAAATGGAGCTGGCTCGTTCATGCGCGGAAGCTGCGCTGCAGGCGATCGACGATAACGACAACACTCAACAAATGGCATCTCTCTCGAAATGTCGTGTGGGTGAGTTTCTCTTTGAGATGTCAAACCAGCTTATTCAAATTCACGGGGGTATTGGGATGACCGACGAATTTAACGCGGGTTTGTATCTCAAGCGTGCCCGTACACTTGAGACGGCCTTCGGTAATCGATCGTATCATCGTGATCGTTATGCAACTTTGTCAGGCTTCTAGGTCGACCTGGTAATATCAGCATGCTTGTGTCAGGTGTGTTTGCTTCGGCTTTTCATTCTTGAATATGTCCGTTGCATTCGCATCTGAATCGCTGATAACTTTATTTTAACGTACGTTCATCAGCGTACCGTTTTAAGATAGTTCAGGTGCCTTTCATACTGCTCAAGTATATCGTTAGCAATTTGCTCCCCGTTCCACCCCATGACGTCGTAATCCTGTCCACCTTCGCTTAGATGAACCTCCGCGCGCCAATAGGTACTAGCGTCGTTTGGGTGCTCAACCATCGCGTCATCTGGTAACTGCATCTCGTGAGCGCGAATAACATAAACAAAATCTAGCTCCTCACCGTGAAGCACTTCCAGCCGGACAGTGTGGCTCTCGTCGTCTGTCACGACAGATGCCTCAAGGCCATTGGCACTAAGTTCTCTAGCAAAGGCCTGAAGCGTCGATTTAGCGATAGATCCCTGAAATGCGACAACTCCGGATTCCGTTGGATATTGAAGCAGGTTATTCAGTCGTTCTTGCCAAGGAATGTTGCTGTCAACGACTGTCTGGACTGACAGTGCATCTCGCTTGACGATATCCGCCTGTAGTGCGCGCCAGAATCCCCAGATTGCAAACAACAGTGCAAAAGAAAAGGGGAGTGCGCTAGCGATAGCTGCCGTCTGTAGCGAAGGTAATCCGCCTGCAACCAGAAGAATAGCCGCAATGATGCCAATTGATCCGGTCCAGAAAACCCGTTGCCATAGCGGTGTGTCGTCTCTGCCGTTAGAGGAAAGCATGTTGACGACCATTGCGCCTGAGTCTGCTGAGGTAACAAAGAATACGATCACCATAATGACTGCGACAAATGAAAGTAACTGCGTGCCTGGCAGGAACTCAAAAAACTTGAATAACGCAACACTGGCGTCCTTGTCGACCATTTCACCGAGTTCCGTGGCCCCCTGATTCAAGATAAGCTCGATAGCACTATTGCCGAAGACGGTCATCCAAAGCAGAGTGAACAAGGTTGGGCCTAATAGTGCACCAAACACAAATTCTCGGATGGTTCGTCCGCGTGAAATTCTCGCGATAAACAAACCCACAAAAGGTGCCCAGCTTAACCACCAACCCCAATAGAAGATGGTCCAGCCACCGAGCCAGTCCGTTGGTGTATACGCATAGAGATTGAATGTTTTCGATACAAGGTCTGAGAGGTAGTCACCGGTGTTTTGTACAAAGACCTGGAGTAGCAATACGGTTGGACCAAAAGAGAGAACAAGTGTTAGCAGAATGATAGCTAGGATGATATTGATTTCTGAGAGACGCTTGATGCCAGCGTCCAGACCCATCACAACAGAAATGGTTGCTAGGATTGTAGTTGCGATAATCAATACCACTTGAACACCGATGTTAGTGGGCACATCAAATAAATAGGCTAAGCCAGAGTTGATTTGCAGAACGCCAAAACCAAGGGAAGTTGCGACGCCAGTCACCGTCGATAAGATGGCAAATATGTCTACTGCTGTACCAAGCGGTCCATAGATACGTTCACCAAAGATGGGATACAGCGCAGAACGAATCGTCAGGGGCAGATCATGGCGATAGCCGAAGTAAGCCAGTATCAGGGCGACAACGGCATACATTGCCCAAGCGTGAATACCCCAATGAAAGAAAGTGAGTTTCATGGCCTCACGCGCAGCGGCAACGGTGCCGGGTTCTCCTGTTGGCGGCGTGAGAAAATGCATGACCGGTTCCGAGACACCGAAAAACATTAACCCGATACCCATGCCCGCGGAGAACATCATCGCGAACCAGGACGTGTAACTATAATCAGGTTCGATGTGATCCGGGCCCAGCTTGATATCGCCATATCGGGTCACTGAAAAGATCAGTACGCTGATCAAAATGAACGCAACAACGAGCACATAGTACCAACTACCATTCGCCACAATGCTGCTTTGAAGACCCTGAAACATAGCGCCAACGGCATCTGGCCACACCGCCGCCGTGATTACCAACACGAGAAGGATGCCAGTAGCACCATAAAAAACCGGCGGGTTAAATGTGGCTGTTTCTTTTTCCATCAATTTTGCTTTCCAAAATGTGTAGTCAGTATTTGATTTGCATGATCAGGGACGGTGTCATCGCGTGGAACCTTTGCAATGTTGAGCCGTTATTTGCAGTGAACTATCCCACAAATGCTATTTGAATGCCTGTGTTTTTAGATTGGAGGCTGGTGGTGTGTGGCTATTGACTTTCAAACGCGAGTACACTGGTCGTTTGTTACTCATTTGAACAGAGGAGTTGAGATGGAAACTGGATTTTTATGGCATGAAAAACTGATGTGGCATGATCCCGGTTCTGCCGCAGCGGGATTTGTGCCAATCGATGGTTCGTTTCAACCCGGTTTGCATGTGGAGAATCCGGAAACAAAGCGAAAGCTGAAAAATCTTCTGGATGCTTACGACGTCACTCCTCAGCTCCGGCAGCTTGATTTTGAACCGGCAACGATGGAAATTTTGCGAAGATTTCATACTGTCGATTATATCGAAAGGGTGCGCCAACTAAGCGAATCGCGCGGCGGTGACGCAGGGGAAACCGCGCCGGTTGGTCCTGGTTCAGAACTCATAGCGCGTATGGCAGT
>CAJXBG010000213.1 GCA_913050215.1 uncultured Gammaproteobacteria bacterium | reverse complement strand
AATTCAACCAGTTTCGTAAGGTTACGCCGCAGGCGCGTCACTCACCTGGACAAGCGTCTTGCCAAAATTTCCGCCCTTTAACATCGCATCAAACGCCTCTGGCGCGCGTTCAAGGCCATGCCAAATATCCTCTTTATAGTGAACCAAGCCATCTCTAACCCACGCACTCATTTCTTCGAGAAACTGAGATTGGTAGTCTTCGACGAAGTTCCCGACAAAAAGGCCATTTACCTGCACTTGCCGCTTTTCGAAAACACTTGCACCGGTCTTCTGCCAGCGCGCGTGATTGGATGCGGCGTCATCGTTACCGTATTGAGAGATTAACCCGCAGAGACTGATTCGAGCACGCGAATTCAGCAACGGTAGAACCGCTTCAAACACTTCACCACCAACATTCTCAAAATAGATATCGATGCCATCAGGACAAGCTTCTCGTAACTGTTCAATAAAATCGGGGGCCTTTCGATTAATACAGGCCTGTGCTCCCAGACTATCGACGACGAAGTCGCATTTATCATCAGAGCCAACAATCCCGACGACGCGGCAACCTTTCAGCTTGGCTATCTGAACAACATTTTGACCAACGCCGCCGCTTGCAGCGGAAACAACCACGGTTTCGCCGGGTTTCGGCTGACATTGAACATACAGACCTGAATATGCCGTGAGACCTAGCATGCCCAATACACCCAACGCGGTAGATGCTGGTGCCTGTGAAGTATCAAGCACCCGCGGATGCATATAACCAAACTCGCTGATGTCTTCCCCCACAAGGCCGTATGTCTGCCAGCCATTGGTATTGAAGATGACGTCGCCTTCCTTGTACCCGGCGTGTCGACTCTTCACTACCTGCGAGACAGTTCTACCGTGGCAAACATCACCAATTTCTTCAACACCACTACGACGTCTTCCCCATTGATAAGGGTCGAGAGAAAGATAGGTTGTCTTGGTGAGCGCTTGATTTTCAGCTGGCTCGGACAGTTCAGTACGACCAAGTACAAAGTCTCCGTCGGTAGGCCACCCCTCAACCGGCAGGCGAGCTAATCGCCATTGTTGGTTCATTGTCATATTTTGATACCAAACTTTATAAAGAAGTCATCCCGTTAGAATGCATTGTTCTTTTTTATGTATAACGGCCGCTCCAAGCGTACAGACAAATACCCACACCCGCCAGCGCGCTATGCTAGTCGAGCATTTGATAAGCCGCTGCTCTCATGTCATCGGCGAGTGGCAGTATTGAGCCGAGATATTGGGTCATAATAACACCGACCATTTCTTCGTTCGGGTCTACCCAAAAGTACGTGCTCGCAGCACCGGCCCAGCCGAATTCGCCTTTTCCAGTCAGGCTCCGCGCCTGCCCCGGATCCAACATAATTCTCACACCCAGACCCCAGCCATAGCCTTGCAGCGCATTCATACCAATTCGCAGTGGCAACTGCTCTGGCGGAATTCGGTTGAACAGCATCATCTCAAGCATTTTTCTGGAAATAACGGTATCTCCCGAGGGACTCTTTCCATCGAGCAACATTTTACCAAACTTAAAGTAATCATCCGTGGTGGAGAACAGCCCATGGCCACCGCGGCTATAGGCAGGATTAGACGACGGATACATCTCTTCAACATCGGAGACGATCAACTCCTGCACCAGCGGTGGATTCAGGAAAGACATCTCGGCAACATCGGAAATGCCAAACATGGGCATGAGTCGACTTTGCTTTTCTTCAGGCACGTAGTAGTCGGTGTCTACCATATTGAGAGGCTGCAGAATATGTTCCTGAAGCAAACTTTGCATTGTTCTACCCGATGCCTTTTCACACACATGCGCGAGCACGTCGGTGCAGACACTGTATCGGAATTGCGTCCCTGGCTGAAAGGCGAGCGGCTGAGCCGCTAACTTTGCCATCATTTCGTCTAACGAACATTGCCCGTCAGCCGCGATATCCATTGCGTCATACCCGGGGGCAATATGGCAACCTGCAATGAACTCGTATGTAAAGCCTGCGCGATGAGTCAACAGGTCCTCGACAAGTATGGGTCGCTGTGCCGGGGCCAGCTCCCCGCTTGGCAGGAGCACCCTCATATTGCGAAATGCCGGATTATATTGAGCAAGCATGTCATAGAGACGTAACTTCCCTTGCTCAATGAGTATCAAGGCCATCACAGAGACGATCGGTTTCGTCATTGAATAGATACGATAGATCGCATCTTCGGGAATTGGACCGCTTACGTTAGCCCCGGGGCTGCCAACCTGACCTGCTGTCAGAGCTGAACCTTTGGCTTCGACGCGCCACTCGATGCCACTAAATTGTTTTCTATCGACGTAGCCCTGAGCAGCGTCGTTGATACGGTTTTCTCTTGCCATAAAGATGTTCCTAGTGCTTGTCTCGACGCTTTTCGGCGCCGGTTTGAAAAGATTTGATGTGGCCTTAACCTGTCACAAGTGGTTTTAAGAGTCAATTTGAGGTGCTCGACCTTTACAACTTCATACATCTCTGAGAGAGTCAGAGTTCCCTAGTTTTAAAGCCCCCACTTACAACTTAAGGAGAACAAGTTGAGAGGTGAACATCCAGAAGTGATGAATAACTTTCCACCTGAAAGAAACAGCCAGGTAACATTCTCAAACTACACAAGCTCACCTTTCAATACTTGGAGTTTTCGGAATATGGATGCCGTCACTCACGCCGCTATGCTGGCACGGGGCGGTCCTCTACCGATAATGAAAGAAGCACCGGACGCTGATTTACCAACAACCCGGATTCTCGACGCAAATGGTGACAGCCTACCCTTAGATGACTTGTTGGATAAGCATGATGCTGACGGATTTCTGATGATGCGCCATGGACGCATTGTCTATGAGAGATATTGGAATGGGCTGACAGCACACGATCGGCATATTTGGTTTTCAATGACCAAGTCTCTAGTCAGCACCGCGTTCGGCATTCTCATGGAACAGGTCGAGATAGATCTGACTAAATCGCCTGCTTACTATATTGAAGAACTGAAGGGCTCCGGGTTTGAGCGCACAACCATTCAGGATGTGCTCAACCACGCTTCAGCTATCGCATTTAAGGAAAATTACCTTGATCCCGAATCAGAGTTTCGGCGTTTCTATGGTCCAGCGCTAAACATGAGCTACGTCACTGGTGCTCAGGACGCCCAACCATCAGACACTGAAATCTACGGTATCTACGATTTTCTCGCAAAGTTTGTGAAACCCGAGCATTCAGAAGAACCCGGCACAGCATTTGAGTACAACTCAGCAAATGCTGATCTAATTGGCTGGATGATTTCGCGGTTGTCCGGCATGTCATTACAACAATTTTTAACCAGTCACCTGTGGTCGAGGCTCGGCACTAATCATGATGCGGCGATCGTCGTCGACAGAGCTTACCAGCCAGTCGCCACCGGTGGCATGACGAGTACACTCAGGGATGCCGCACTATTTGGTGAACTGATACGCAACGATGGCGTCGCAAATGGTGTACAAATTGTTCCCGCGCATTGGGTCACTGAAACGCTGAACCTGACAGAAGCTGACCATCAACGCTACGCGAATAATCAACTCTACAAGGACGAATACTGGCAATATTACAAGAACATGTGGTGGATACTTGACCCAGATAAAGGCGAGTACGCTGCCGTTGGCATTCACGGCCAGGTGATTTATATCAACAAATCCACCCAGACAGTCATTGCTCAATTTTCGAGCCAGCCAACACCAAGCCAAGTTGGCTCTATTGAGTTTCGCTCAAAGTTACTTGCGATCAGGGAACTTGCAAACAGTTAGCGATAACAGATGCTAAACCAGATGCGGTTGCCTAATTTACGATTGGGTAGCCATCTGCGGCACACCATCCTGAAGGTCAACCCAATCCTGTTTGGTGTCACACCAGACATGGAACTGCGGTTTGAATTCACTTGTATCATCGAGCGTGCCCGTTTTAACGTACTTCATATCGGGACTTCCGGGCACGACAGAGTAAATAGGTGAGCCACAGTTTCCACAGAAATAACGTTCTACGGTATTACCGCTTTGAGTTTCGCCATCCTGATATAGTTTTGGCTCACCCCCTGTCATATTGAAATCAGCATTAGCGACACCCGCAATCGTAGAAAATGCTGAACCCGCTTGTCGCTGACAGTTTTTGCAGTGGCAGACGCCGCTCATCGCGGGCGCAGCCGCGAGTTCATACTTGATGTGACCACAAAGACATTGACCGGTTAATGACATAGTACGACTCTCTCATTGACAAATTTGTTACCTGAGTATGGTAAGTTTATTAGGCAAAAACAAGGTGGGTGACAATAGATAACCTCTCGCTGGCTGATGTTACGCCGAGAAACTGGCGGTGGAATCCGAATAGGTTTTGTTCGTACAACAGGACGAACACAAACTCGACAGAATTTGGTTTGATATTGCGCAATCGACACTGCTCGCTATACTTCTCGACAAAGGAATGAGCTCAAGGTGATAACGTGAGTGGTATAACAAAAACGATACCTGCAAAGGGTGGCCAGAAAACAGTCGACGCCTTGTATGATGGCTCACTCAAAGCCTACGAGTTTCACATGGCGGGCAAACCTTCAAAACTTGTCCCCGGAGACTACGTCTACACGATATTTAATGACCAGCTTGTGGGTCGAATGAAAATTAGTAGTATTGAGGGAGGTGCGACACATCCCAAATCCGGGCGACCAAGGTCACTCATCTTTGTCGAGGCACCTGGCACGAAACGAAACAAACCGATATCAAAAAAAGGACATCGCGGCACACGATATTACGATGGGGCGGACTGGTAATGAGTGATAGACCGAACATTCTGATTTTTATGCCCGATCAACTCCGCGCGGACTGTGTCGGTTGTTTTGGTAACCCGTTGGTACAAACACCTCACATTGATGCTTTGGCGAATCGTGGCACGCGCTTCGACAATGCGTGGGCCAATCATCCCGTTTGTGGCCCTTCAAGGGTAAACCTTATGACCGGCTGGTATCCGCACACCCGCGGACATCGTACGCTGACTCACCTACTCTC
>CAJXBG010000212.1 GCA_913050215.1 uncultured Gammaproteobacteria bacterium | reverse complement strand
TTGTGATTCCGGCGGTCGGCGGTTCAAACCCGCTCGTCCACCCCATTTCTTTGCATGCGTTTTATCCCGCTGCTTTATATTCGATAAATTCCCCCGGTGTGTTTCTGCACATGTTTTGTTGCCGCAAGAGTGCGGCTGGCCTCAGAAAGCCAAACAATTAAGCTGTTATGCAGTCGTTCCCCCATCGGCCATATACACGCCACCCGTCATATATGCACTTTCGTCCGAAGCGAGAAAGAGCATAATATTTGCAATGTCCTCAGGCTCTGCGTAACGCTGCAGCGGAATTGAAGCAGCAATTCGATCGTGCGTGCCTTGGGTATCTGTCGGATTGATACCCGCTTCAAGACTTCTCATCATCCGGGTTTCAACCGGGCTGGGATTCACCGTGTTCACGCGAATATTGCTGCTGGCGCCTTCAAGCGCGGTTGAGCGCATTAAACCAATAACCGCGTGTTTGCTGGTATTGTAAGCAGATAAACTGGCAGAGCCGCGCACTCCCTGGGTTGATGACGTGATGACAATGCTGCCTCCGCCGCTTTTTGCCATAACTGGAAATAGGTGTTTAATGCCCAGCCATACACCTTTAACGTTTACGGCGATCACACGGTCGAAAACCTGTTCGTCATAGTCTGCAATAGAGGATACCTCTCCTTCAATGCCGGCGTTGGCGAGATAAATGTCAACGCGACCAAACCGCTCAACAGTGGCTGCGACGTACTTCTCAGTATCTTCCGTCTGAGTTACATCCGCGACACAATAACTCGCTACATCGTTGCCGAGTTTTGTTACTGTCTCTTCGAGAGCCGTTCTATCGAGGTCCACTAGCATTACCCGAGCCCCTTCTAACACGAATTTTGCCGCTGCAGCCTGACCTATGCCACCACAACCGCCAGTGATAATTGCAACCTTGTTATCCAATCTACCCATTAGTTTGCTCTCAAAAAAAAGACGAGGTTAGCAGAATCCCGAAGCTTAGACACTGGTAATGGGCACAGCACTTGCCACACAATGCGTTGCTATTCGACCATACAACCCACTAACAAAGACCAGAGAGAACTAATATCGTGTTACTTGATTACAAAAAAATTGACCCTGAACTATTACCTGCGCTGGAAGATTTTCCCGCGCTTGATCTCAACAGGGATAACATTGTCAAAATGAGAGAGTTGCTTGCACAAAGGCCAACTGTTCCCTCCGCTGTTGCAGTAAGCGAGGAAGAACAGGTCATTGATACAAAGGACGGCGCTCTCCGTGTCTTTATCTATCGTAAGACAAACGCGGCCAACCAACCCGCGCTGCTCTGGGTGCATGGTGGTGGATATATCCTTGGAACTGCGAAAGACGAGCGCGCGCGGGTCATCGCGGATGCGTTTGATTGCACTGTTGTTTCCGTCGATTACAGACTGGCACCAGAGGCGCCATTTCCCGCCGGGCCTAATGATTGTTACGCGGCGCTAGAGTGGATGAATGATCAAGCTGCTGTGCTTGGTATCGATCGTGAACGTATCGTCATTGGTGGTGCTAGCGCTGGGGCAGGCATGGCCGCGGGGGTCGTGCTGATGAATCGTGACAAGGCGAATTATCCTCTGAGATTACAGCTGCTGCTTTACCCGATGCTGGATAATCTGCACGGTACACCGTCGGGACAGTTTGAAAATCATCCAGTGTGGAAGCAACAGACTTCTTTTAATGCCTGGGAGATGTACCTGGACGGTACGCCGGGATTAGAGGCAAGTCCCTACGCCGCCGCGGCACGAGCCACCGATTTGTCTGGATTACCTTCTGCTTATATTTGTGTAGGCGCTGCAGATTTATTCTGTGATGAGGATATCGAGTATGCAAGACGTCTTGACGCTGCTGGGGTTAATGTCGAGTTGGCCGTTTTCCCCGGTGTTTATCATGCCGCTGAATCGTTTGCGCCAGCAGTAAAGGTTAGTAAAAGGTTGAAGGCCAGCTTCATGTCGGCACTCGGTGATGCGTTCCGGTAAGAAAAGAGCGTAAAGCAGCTTGTGTGCGTGACGACTGTGCCCGGTACGATTTGACGATTATGTTATCCTCATTGAAAGACGACGGATCGCCTCTTAATCTATGTCAGATGTAATCGACAGGCATAAACAACAGCCGATTTTTTATGGCTACATTCTGATCGGCTACAGTTTTTTAATTGGATTTTTGGCTTCAAGTTTTTTCCTGCATTCAAGAGGCATCTTCTTTCCAATGTGGATGGAAGAATTTGGTGTCGGAAGAACTGAAATTGCATTGGTGATAACGCTCACCCTGTTTACCGGTAGCTGTCTGGCGCCCGTCATCGGTTTTCTCATAGACCGCTATCCCATTAGACTTGTGTCCAGCGTTGGCGCCTGCTGGATGGCGATCGGGTATTTACTGCTTCAGTGGGTTGATAGCTACTTCGCTTTTGCACTGGTGCTGATCTGTTTTCAAGGCGTTGCCTGGGGCACGCTTGGCCCTTTAGTACAAACTAAACTCATGGTGAACTGGTTTAGTAGAAACCGTGGCGTCGCGCTTGGCTTTGCGATAATGGGTATTTCTGTCGCTGGGATCATGATGCCAACGGCAGCGACATTTATGGCTGAAAGTTTTGGTTGGAGAAACACTTATAGTTTTTATGCGTTGACAATATTTCTGGTCATAGTCCCGGCGACAATTATATTGGTAAAGCAGAACCCGAAGGCAATAGGCTTGCATCCAGACGGTGATAAGTCTTCACCAGAAATAGCTGAAATACAGAAATCCCAAACCAACTTCCAGGTTTATAAGGAGTTTCTGACCTCGAAAGCGTTTTGGAGTGTGGTATTGACGTTTGGCATGATGAATGGCGTTTATAGCGCGATGATTACGCATTTGCCGAGTTACCTGACGATGGATCTGGGGTTCAGTTTGTATGATGCGTCGTATGCTCTGGGAGTTGCAGGCGGTTTTGCTATTCTAGGCAAGATTGTTTTTGGTTGGCTAATGGATCATTTTGATGCCAAAGTCACCGTGATGCTGGCGGTAGTTTCGTATTTATTTTCCCAGCTGATCCTGATTGTTGCTGTTAGTTATCCTCCTTTGTTGCTGGCCTCAGGGCTTTTTGGGATGGCTTTCGGAGCGATGATTCCTGTTCGCTCCGTTGTATTGTCTCGATTGTTTGGCGTAGAGAAGTTCTCTAGGGTCAATGGGTTACTTGCGTTTTTTCTTGCCCCCGCAACGTTTTGGACGGTGATTGCGGGCTACGTCGCGGATAACCATGGGTATCAGACAATTTTTCAAATTTGGGCGGTGGCTTTCCTGCTTGCTGGATTAGTCACGATGGTGATTAAGTTGCCAAATAGAGCGTAGGAAGTTCATTTTTTCATGCTAGGTGCTCGCTGCCTGTTCGATGAATAGTGCGACTTCTGCCAACCGTTTCTCGACGCGTTCGGGTTTCTGGTTGCCAAGATGCAATACCAGTCTGTCTACGCCTAGCGCCCTGTATTCCTGAACAGTTGAAGGTGACGCGTTTGGCAATGGTGTGATCACGATTTCGAAATCTTCCCGTGACTTGTTTTGTTTTTGCAGTTCGACATCAAGTTTCTGTAGCATGTTTGCGGTTGCAGAGGGTGACAGATTAAATCCGTACCAGCCATTTCCGAACCTAGCTGCTCTTCTTAGTCCGGGCAAGCTGTGTCCGCCAATGAGCATTGGAATATGAGGGTTCTGGACGGGCTTTGGGTCTAGACGACAGGGCGGCAACGAGATATGTTCGCCTTCATAGGAGGCTATTTCCTGTGTCCAAAGGTTCTTTATGACTTCAAGAAACTCATCGCAACGTGAGCCACGGTCTTCCCAGCTATATCCGCACGCGATCACTTCTTCCTTGCACCAACCGACACCGACACCAAAATCAATTCTACCATTCGTTAACCAATCGAGGGTTGAAAACTCTTTCGCTGTGTAGATTGGGTTCCGCTGAGGTACGAGTGTAATTCCCGTACCAAACCTTAACGTTTCCGTCTGACTTGCCATGTAGCCGATGCTGGCAACTGTATCTAGCATGCCCCCGCCGGCAGGCACGGGTATCTTGCCGTCTTTGCTACCAGGGTATGGAAATTCCATTTCATCGAACAACACAACGTGCTCCCCTAACCAGAGTGATTCGATGCCGATCGACTCAGCGTCTCTGGCAAAACTGGCAATCATTTGCGGCGTTGCGACCGGAGACATGAATGTAGCAAATAGCCCAATTTTCATTGTGTATCCTGTATTTGATCCGTGACACCGACAAGGTAATTGATCTTTTTATCCGAGGTCAAGTGAAACCATTTTTGACTGACGGGGCCCGATGCGTGTAGTTTGCTGTGAGCAGAGGTTTTTTTGCGGGATAATAAAATGGCAGCATTCGAAGAACTCATGGGAATCAGAAACTTGGTTGCGCCCTCAGAGTCGATTACGTTGACCGGAACAGATCCTGTTTTGTCGAGTAGATTCAGCCTAGGCAACACCGCGGCGGATATCCAACTTGCCATTGGCGTCGCTGTAAATGATCTGTGGGAAATGAGTGTCGGAAGAAGACAAACTCTCAGTACCAAGACTGAGTACGCGGCCGCCGCCCTGAAAAGTTATCAGTATCTCTCAGTCTCTTTTGAGCAGGCTAATCGGGCCTTCGCGCTCCAGAAAAGTCGTCAGGCTATCTCTACTCCTCACTTGACGAAGGACGGTCGTTATTTTTTACCACATATGGGACTGCCTCATCTAGCAGAGCGAGTCCTCAAAATACTTGAATGTGACTATGAATTGACCTCAGTTGTTGAAGCTGTCAGCAGGTGGGACGCAAGAGCGCTAGAAGATGCTATTGCTCAAGCAGAGGGTTGTGGCGCGATGGTTAGAACCGAAACAGAGTGGTTAGCGCATCCACAGGGAGAGAGCTTACAACTTAAACCTGTTATTGAGATTGAAAAAATCGCCGATAGTGATCCTGAGCCTATACCACGAGGCGTCAAGCCTGCACCGCTGGCGTCGGTTAGGGTCCTGGATCTAACCCGAATACTCGCGGGCCCAACCTGCGCCAGAACGTTAGCCGAACATGGTG
>CAJXBG010000211.1 GCA_913050215.1 uncultured Gammaproteobacteria bacterium | reverse complement strand
CAGATATCTTCTCTTTCATGTCGTAGATATTATCACCATCACCGGCAATAAATGTCTGAAGGTCGGCTTGATGTGCATTATTTACTTTGACCACGATTGAATCGGCATTAACCTCAGTCACTTTATAAGTACTCCAATTAACCCCGTGATCTCCGCCGAAACCAATATAACCCCCAACCTGAAAGGAACTGGCACCTGTAGTCGTAATAGTGAGATCCTCGTTTGTCGAATCATAACTCGTTGCAGTCGCTTGGGCTGCAAGAACAGGCGTCTCGCCCAGCTCCCAGGTCCGGAGAGCAGAAACGGAAAATTCTATCTTTTGGCCGGCTTCTGTACCCACTTGGATAGATTTGCCATGAAAACTTCCGTCCAAAACCGTTTGGCCGTTATACGTCGTTTGAGTAGCGACGCGATCTATCTCATGCGTGAGTTCGTGGGCCTCAGCGTGCAAGAAATCACGGTCTGTTCCACCATTGGTATCGTTTGTCGCTTGAACCGCAAGTTCACGCATACGCTGGAGCATATCCGTTACGTCGTTAGTGGCGTTCTCGATAACTGCCAACATGGACAAACCATCGTTGGCATTCTTTGTTGCCATATTCAGGCCGCGGATCTGCGCGGTCATACGCTCAGCGATCGCAAAACCTGCTGCGTCATCTGCTGCAGAATTAATTTTTTTACCGGAGGAAAGTCTTTCCATTGCTGTCTTCAGTTCATCGCCTGAAGACGCGAGAGAACGCAGTGCGTTGAGAGAACCAATATTCGTATTTACGACCAAGCTCATACTGTAACTCCTTAAGTTACTGTACAAGCTGATCCTTATTCCTGTTCAGGACCCCTCCAAAGCATTCAGAAGGTCAGCTGTGTTGTTAATAAAGCGGCAAAAACTTGCCGGTTAACAATCCTATCGGGCATAGCTGCAGAAACTTTAGAAATAATTTTGCTTACAATGAAGGCGAAGAAAGCTAGCCGAAACTCAACAAACAAGAGGGCTTCTACCCCACCACGGCGACAAAGAAAGGCTGAATAACACTGATTTCCCGAGAAACATCAATGAAATTGAGAGCCCAGAGGTCAGAGGTCAGAGGTCAGATCAAGCGTGCAGTGATGCGATAAGCCACCTAGACCATTCCGCAACTTGACGACGATTTTCCATGCCAAATTTGAGATTTGCGTAAGTGGAAAATGCCTCGTTCTCGGACGAAGGGATACCGCTGAATGCAGCTTCGAGCCTAGCCAATTGCATCTCAAAGCCTTCTCGCTCTGCTTCTGTTCTCGCCAACTCATTTTCATAGAAGGCGATCGCTTGGTCCTTAGGCACCAAGTGTATGGAATGTGTACGCAGATGCAGTTCCGAGCGAACAGGCGCGTCGGGCAATGGCGAAAGAATCCATTCAAGCAGCGCGCATTCGCCGGCGGGGGTGATGTTGTATACCTTCTTGTCTGGCCGCGAAGATTGTCTTACCTCACTTACCTTGACCTGACCTAGGTCTTTTAACTTCTGGAGCTCAGGATATATTTGACTATGTTTCGCGTGCCAGAACTGACTCAACCCATCGCGGAATTCCTGGGCAAGGTCATATCCCGTGCGGCTGCCACGCATTAGCTGGCCAAGGATGGCGAAACTCAGTTTTGACATCTATTTCACCCTACGCCCATGTGTCGGCTTCTCAATATGTAATTTTTATCTGTGAATATTTGTATATGTAATTATTTGTATATGTATATTTTGACATATGTTCTAAATGTCATATGATAACAAAATATTTCCCAAGCAAACATCGCTCAAACCACGAATGTTGCGTCACAAACAAATAGCACGACATCTATGAAACTTACGACTCTCCTCGCCTTCTTACTCATTGCTTCATGCGGTAACCCAACGAGACACGAATACTCAGATCATACGCTTCGCGATAGTTTAAGAAGCAGAACAATCGAATATAGAATCTGGTCACCTAAGGGTTTAGGGGGAGGCTCGCGCCCGTTGGTGATTGTGAGCCACGGCAGTGGCGGGGAATTTAACGATCACCAGTGGCTTATCAACACACTGCTCGACGAGGGTTACATCGTTGGTGCCTTAAATCATCCATTCAACACGACCCGTGACAACACACCCGAAGGCATCGTCTCGGTATGGGATCGACCAGCAGATGTATCCCTTGTACTGACGGACATACTCGAAAACACAGACAAGGGTCAGCAGATAGACGCGATGAGAATAGGCGTCGCTGGATTTTCCTCCGGTGGGTATACCGCAATCGCGCTTGCCGGTGCCATTTTTGAGCCAAACCTGATGGAAACGTATTGCGCAGGCTCTGACCATGGACCCGATTGTGCTTTGGGGGAATCAGTCGCTTACGTAAACTACGCAGGTGCCACACAGTCATATCGCGATGCTCGTTTTCGATCTGTTTTTGCAATGGCCCCCGCTGTTGGTTCTGGTATTACCGTCCAAAGTCTCAATGCTATTGAAGTGCCCGTCTTCATCACGGCGAGCCGTGACGATGAACTGGTCTACCCGAAATTCAGCGCTGAAAGATATGCTGAACATATACCTAATTCTACGATGTCACTGATTCCTAGTGGTGGACATTTTGTTTTTTTAGAATGCAACGCTATGACCTGGATTGCTGATCAATTTATCACTGAGTTCGACCTGTGCGGGAGCGAGTTTTCGGTTGACCAGGATAAAATCAGAGCTGCTATTGGTGAGCAAGCTGTCGCGTTTTTTGCAAACTCGCTAGACAAACCCACTAAATCGTAGAGCCAGCCGGTCAGTGTTTTTTCGCAACATGACATGCATCGGACAACCGACATTACCGTTGCAACTAAACGTGCTTCGTCGCGATACGTGGCCCTGGGATAGCCAGACAGGCGAAAATCAATAACCCTCACGTCAAGACACCCAAAAGACGAGGTATCTGCCGCGTTCAGTTATTCATCTGCACTTCATTCATAAGCGTTTGACGTCGTGCGTTGATAAAATCTTTTATCGAAGCCCTGTTTGGATCGCAAAAGCTATCTGAATCACCTTCAATTTCCTCGGGGTTATAAGCTTGAGCACACGATGCCCCACCAATAAGCGAACCCGCATCTGAGGCATCCGTCGTGATGATTGCCTGTTCAATCAGCGCCCTGCGCGCTTCCAAGGTAGGCCCGATTATATTCCAATCAAATTGACTTCCAAGCAGTTGCTGAATCTCCTCATAGAGGCGCGTTCGGTTTTGCTGGGTTTGAAACACGATATTCCAGAGGATCGGAGGATGATTGATATAAAAAAATCTGCCTGCCCAGTGGGGCCCAGTCCCTTGATCAAACGCAGTTGTCGAAGCGATATCGGTAAAGGCTTCGATATTCAGAAATTGATTACAAATAGCAAGCTCTGGATTTTCCGAGCAGTTAGGCCCGGGCGTATCGATCAAGGTGTAATCAAAATCTGTTGGAATATAAATCCAACGTTCGCTCGATGGGTTGAAATACAGATAATAGTTATTTGCAACGCGCACATAATGATCGACAGCACCCAGCACTATTTCTGCCGCCTGCGCCTTAATAAAGCCGTTTACATCAAACCGCTGAGCGAGAAGCTCTGCATTCGGACGGGTCTGGACAAAGGCAACAAAATCCTGAAACTCCGCCCTCGCCTCGTCGAGTGATTTCTTTTTAGTCTTTAGGTCGTAGGTAGGCTTAAACGGAACAAACTGAGATAAGTTGCCAAGCTCTCCTTCACCATTAATATTGGAATTAACGAACGCTGGATTAAAATTGTTAGCTTCACCCACCCACTCTAGCCGAGACTCTGGGTCAGACTTTTCAAGACCGATAACACAAAAATCTTCATTAAAATACTCGTCGCCAGTTTCATAGGGCTTACACTGCGAATTTACTGCGTCTGGTTCCGAAAGGACTCCTGGTGCTTTGACCTTAAATAAATAGCCGTTTTCATCGTAGTACAACTTTAGAAAAGGCTTATCTATTTGCTCCATCATGGTAAAAATACCGAGATTGAACGTCTGAGGTAAGGCCGAGTCGAACAGCGTTTGATCTGCATTTCCCGTTATCACTAACTCCACTTGAGCATGGGCGGCCCTTGCCGCTGGAACGCCTGCGGTATTCAGAATTTGGTGAGCAAGAACCTCTCGCTGATAACTCGGATCGTCTCTGTTATACCGAAACCGAAGCTTCTCGACGTCATTGAATTCACGTTTATCCGCATCAGGGAATTCTGGCAAATTCTGCCCAACGATATTTAGACAGGGGAACCCCTCAACCGCTGCGGGGTTACCATTAGCATCAATGCACGCATACACACTTTCATCTTCGTCAAACTCTTCATCGAATTTAACTGAAAAACTAAAACGTCTCGGCTTGTTTGGGATGCTGTCTCTATCGACAGGGAATTGTCGGCTGGTATTACCCTGCATCTTAAAACCGACTTTTTCGATGACTGCGATTTCACTACCATCGGGCCTCAGGTGTGCAAAATCGGCCTGCCGGTAAACTTCACTGTGGGACAATGAACTTAGCGACGATGCTCGCCCTCTCGCATCCCGAACGGAATAGTTCGCTCGAATACTATCGAGCTCAAATGCCCGCCACTCCTCGAGGGTGAGGGTTAATTGAATATGCTGTAGTTGATCAAGGGAAAATAAGTCTGCGCTGCTATTCGTGCTGCAATCAATGGCGATGTCAGAAACCGCCTGCTCTGCGATCGTACCGGAGGCATTACTTATGTCGCAATCAAAGCGCGGAGGTTCTGCGTCAATGACCATCTCAAAAGTATCACCAGATTCAAGACCTTGGGGAAAAACAAAAGCGCCCTCTCCTTGAATTTGAAGCACTTGCTCACCCAACTTCGCGACAAGACTTTGAGATGCATCAAGACCCGATATCGTTCCGCCGACCGAAAAGGTAGGTGGCGCCGGCGGGATGCTGACTTGAGGTGTGGTTGTACCAGATCCACCGCCGCCGCAACCTGCTATGCTGAAAACAATTATCAGTATCATTTTTCGCATGATTTTATGCCTCTTAATCCAACACAAATATAGTAGAAACAATCACCCCAGACACCTAATCGTCACCCAACATAGCTTTCAAAACAAGTAAGTTCA
>CAJXBG010000210.1 GCA_913050215.1 uncultured Gammaproteobacteria bacterium | reverse complement strand
GATTGAATGGAGTAAAATAGAAAATGAGAGAAGGTAGTCTCGAAGCACCAACCCGTCACCCGCTTGACTGGAAGTCTGAGGATTTCTGGGATAAGTCGTCACTTGATACTGAACTCGAGCGGGTATTCGACATCTGCCATGGTTGTCGCCGGTGCGTCAGTCTTTGTGACTCGTTCCCAACGCTTTTTGACCTTGTTGATGAATCCGAAACATTGGAGGTCGATGGCGTAGCAAAATCCGACTACATCAAAGTGGTGGATCAGTGCTATCTGTGTGATCTCTGTTACATGACGAAATGTCCTTACGTGCCGCCGCATGAATGGAATCTGGATTTTCCTCACCTGATGCTCCGAGCAAAAGCGCAGCGCTACAAGACTGATGGTGCTTCATTGCGGGATGAGACACTAACCAGTACTGACGCCGTGGGTAAAATGGCTTCTATTCCGCTGATTGATGTCACGGTGAATGCAGCAAACAAAACACCGTTGTTTCGTAATGCCCTTGAGAAAACTTTTGGCGTGCACCGCGAAGCGCCGGTGCCCGAATACCATTCAAAAACACTCCGTAAGCAGTTCAAAAATTCCCCCCAGACTGTGAAAGCGGTGGGTGAGACGAAAGGTAAGGTTGCTTTATACGCAACTTGCTACGGAAACTACAATGCGCCCCATCTTGGTGAAGATTTTGTCTCGGTATACGAACACAACGGCATTCAAATCGACCTCGTGCCCAAAGAAGCCTGTTGTGGCATGCCTAAGTTAGAGTTGGGCGATCTTGATAGTGTGGATGAATTGAAACGGAAGAACATCCCTGTGCTCGCGCGACTCGTTGACCAGGGTTATGATCTTATCGCGCCGATACCGTCATGTGTGCTCATGTACAAGCAGGAACTTCCGTTGATGTATCCCGATGATGAAGATGTGATCAAGGTTAAAAATGCCTTTTACGATCCGTTTGAGTATCTCTACCTCCGACACAAAGGCGGCGAGTTCAATATTGATTTCAAAGCATCGCTTGGAGACGTGAGCTACCAAGTTGCCTGTCACCTGCGGGTCCAAAACATTGGTTTGAAAGCGCGAGATATTCTCGATCTTGTGCCTGAGACAAAGGTCAAGCCGATTGAGCGTTGCTCGGGTCATGATGGTACCTATGCTGTTAAGGTGGAAACCCGGGCGAAATCCGTGAAAATAGCACGACCTGTAGTCAGGCAGGTGGGTGAGCATCAGGCGGATCACTTCATCAGCGATTGCCCCATGGCGGCGACCCATATTGAAAATTTAGCAGAATCGTTGTCAGCGGACGAAAAGCCGGGACAACACCCCATGACCCTTCTAAGGAAGGCTTACGGCATTTAGACTTTGTACCGGTCAGTAAAACCGGGAAAATTTGCAAATAAAGGTATAACGAAACTATGACATTGAACTCATCATCTACTGTTCCCTCAGGCGCGCTCCGGAGAGAGGATCTATGGTCTTTGGAGGAATATTCTGAGGAACGAGCCGAATTTCGAGAAATGGTGTTAACCCATAAAAAGAATCGGCAAATTTCACTTGGTGATCACATCCTACTCATTTTTGAAGATCGTTTGACGCTGAAGTATCAAATTCAGGAAATGTTACGGATAGAGAAGGTTTTCGAGACACAGGGTATCCAAGATGAACTGGATGCTTATAATCCATTATTGCCGGATGGAAATAACTGGAAATGCACGATGTTGATTCAGTTTCCAGATGTGGATGAAAGAAAAGCCGAGCTAAAACGCCTGATCGGCGTTGAAGAAAAAGTTTGGATCAGAATTGGCGACAGTGAAAAAGTGTTTCCCATTGCTGACGAAGACATGGAGCGTGAAAATGGGGAGAAGACCTCCGCTGTTCATTTCTTGCGGTATCAGCTCAGTGAGCAGCAAATCTCACTGGCAAAAACGGGCGCAGAGCTGACCGCGGGGGTTGAACACTTCGCATATGTGACGCCGGACGTTGTGCTTACCGAGGCTGAAAGACAGGCTTTGTACGATGATTTAGCTTAAATACCTCGCCTGATGACGCGCGATTAGGAGGGACTTGACTTACAGTTCGCTTACATATTCGCTGTTCCATCGTAATGCATTTAGATAGAATTCTGGATGCTTCCACCCGATGGTGTTTGTCAGGCGTCATTCTTGACGATTGATGCAACACCGATAGCAATCGCTACATCAATAGTAGAGAACAAGTTGGTATGAAACACATTATCCGAACTCTGGGGTCGGGACAAAGGCGGTCGCGTGAAATGCGGTGGTTGGAAGTGCTGATACTCAGCCTCGCTATCTCCGGTGGCGCCGTCCACACGGTTTTGGCCTCCCAAGCCCCGGAACGCGAAGCCGTATATGAGCAAGCGAAGAAAGCACTGCGAGATGGTCGCACTGAAGCCGCGTATCAACTATTGGTGCAATATGAGACCAACTGGTCAGGTGAGGATGCGTTTGACTATCTGTTAGGTGTAGCAGCGCTTGATAGTGGTCATGCTGGTGATGCGATCTTTAGCTTACAGCGTCTTGTCGCTCGTCAACCTGACTTCTCCGGCGCACGTCTGGAGTTGGCAAGAGCCTACTACGATGTTGGTGATAATGAGCTAGCGCGGATCGAGTTCGCGAGAGTCCAAAGTGAAAATCCACCCCCTAACGTTGCTCAAACCGTCAGCGACTATATGGCGGCGATTGAAATCAAGTCTCGAGAATATCAGGCAAGCGCTCAGTACTATATCGAGTTGGGCGGCGGCTACGATAGCAACGCACCTGCGTCGACAGATGAAAACATATTCCTCAATTTTGTCCTCAATCCAACAAACCTCGAGCAATCATCAGCCTTTGCTAAAGTAACGCTGGGTGGTTTGTGGAACAATCCGATCTCTCCTTCCTCTCAGGTTCTCTTCAATGCTCGGGTTGATCACCGAGCTAACCCTTCTACGCATTTTGTCGATGCTTCGAACATTGATCTGGGTGCTGCCTGGAGCTGGAAGTCAGGTGAAAGCGCTGCCTCTATCGCAGCTAACACGCTCTTCAGCGCGCTGGATGGTGAATACAACAAGCGAGATATCGGTGTGATGGGCACCTATGCGCGAGAGCTGAGTGATTCGTGGACTATGACAGGCTTCGTTCGTGGCGGGGCTATCCGGTTCGAAGAGCCAGCGCTAGAGATTCGGGATGTAGATCAGGTGCTTTATGGATTGAGTCTGAGCCAAGACTTTAAGAGTGCGCAGATGAGCATTTCTTTAACAGGGAATACTGATGATGCCGTTGATGCTGGGGAGCAATTTTCTGCCGACGGTTATGGTGTCCGATTTACTAATAACTGGTATAGAAAAGGTGGCAGCGTCATCTTCTTTGATGCCAGTGCAACAAAAACAGAGTACGACACTCAATTTTTTGGTCTGGACAGAGAAGATGATCTCTATGCGATAACCCTCGGAAGCGCTTGGTCTCAGTTCCCTTCAAAGGGATGGGTCACGACGCTAAACCTTAATTATAGTGTGAAAAATTCAACGGTAAGCCTATACGAGTTTGATCGGTTAGAAGTCGGCGTGACGCTGCGTAAAGTGCTGGATTAGGGGGCGGATATGAGCATAAAAAATATCATGAAATTAGCTAAATTAACGACCGCCGGTATCTTGGCCCTGCTCTTGATAGCCGGGCCGCTTTCGAGCGCGGCACAAGCTAGCGTCGGAAGAGTCCTGTTTAAGTACGGCAACGTCACGGTCGATTCGGTAAATGCCAGACTACTTCGCCAAGGTGCGACGGTTGACGAAGGCGATGTGATTGTGACGGGTCCCAAGGGTTATGTTCAGTTGCTATTAGACGACGGTACAAAAATTGCCATCAGACCCAATTCTAGCTTTGAAATTGAAGCGCTTGAGATGCCTGCAACGGCAACGGCGCCGGCAGTGGGCGCAGGCATCACTCTGAAGGCCAGTTTTAAGTTGCAGAAAGGCGGATTTAGAACCTTAACGGGTCGAATAGCGCAACAAGATCCAAGCGTTTACCAGGTAACTACGCCAGCAGCTATCATTGGTGTCCGCGGCACCAACTACTCCACACGGCTTTGTGCGGGAGATTGTGGCTCGGGTGACGATGGACTTTATGTGGGTGTTTCCGAAGGTGCAGCCACTTTGACCAATAGCGCGGGAGAGCTTGATATTCCAAAGAATGCCTACGGCTTCGCGGAAAACTTTAACACGCCCCCGCAACGACTCCTGTCACCTCCAGCCAGTCTGCAAGAGGAAGGCTCGATTTCTCTGGAAGCTTCCGATGACGACGAAGAAGGTTCGGATGATGGAGATGCTGAAGACGGTGATGCCGATGGTGATTCTGACGAAGACAAATCCAATGACAGCGACGCCGAGGATAGCGGATCTGACGACGAAGGTAGTGCTGACGAAGGCAGTGCCGAAGAAGGTAGCACCGAAGAAGGTAGTACCGAAGAAGGCAGTACCGAAGAAGGTAGCACCGAAGGAGGTAGCACCGAGGAAGGTAGCCCGGATCAGAGCGACGCTGACGCTGGCGCCGACAGTAATGCTTCAGGTGAAGGTGGCGCGGATCAATCTGGTTCGGATGATGGTGGGCAAGTTGATGGCAGCGCTGGCGCAGGATACGAGGAAGTCGCTTCAGAATTTGGCGGTGGAACGCCCCCCGTGCCTGCGGCGCCTGCAACGGGGTCCGTAACCGCTAATACGACCACAGCCCCTGAAGAGCCTGAGCGAGAAATCGTCGCTGAAGGTGCGGGCGGTCAAGTGGTAGATATTACTGACGGGCAGAATGTCGTTACCCGTACAGCTGGGTTGGCGCTGAGTGTTGGGGGCGTCGCGAGCGGCATAAATACTGACTTCGATCAGGTGGCATTTGATGAAGATAATAATTTGGCTAGGTTTTCAGACGTTGACTCATCTGACGCCACAGTTATCTATGATGTGGGTTCCGCTTCGATTACCAACACAGGGTTCGACCCAACAGGTTCTCTGCGATGGGGACGATGGACCGCAGGTACAGGGACACTCGATTCCGATACCACCACAAGTGATATTGATTTGACTGAGTCCAGTTTGCACTGGGTCATTGCGCCGTTAAGCACAAATCCCGATCGAGTCATTA
>CAJXBG010000209.1 GCA_913050215.1 uncultured Gammaproteobacteria bacterium | reverse complement strand
CATGTCTACCTCTGTTGGTTATCAAGTGTCCGCTTTCATTTTTGCACTAGCTGGTTTGGGAAATAGCGATCAAAATTAAAATGAACCTGACCTCTGTAAGCGCCGTCTATATACATAGTGACTAAAACAGCCGACCAAATCTATGACGAATGGCTCGTGCTTAAAGTGCGAGCCGGAGATATGGACGCAGTGTCGGCGCTGGTAAAAAGGTGGCAGCCGGCGGCACTTAGTTACGCGCAGATCGTCACGCGTGAAAAAGAGTTAGCCGCAGAGGCCGTGCAGGAATCATGGATTTCAGGCATCCGGGCAATACGCAAGTTGCGGGACCCTGCCCGCTTTCGTCCCTGGTTCTATAAAATTATTCACAATCAATGTATCAACGGGCTCCGAACACACCAAAAGCACCTGAAAGTAACAGCGGCACAGCGACTAGAGGTTAATTCGATGCAGGCCAGCGACAGTATGGACTCACTTGAACATCAAGAACTCGTCAATCTCGTGCTTTCACAAATGCCCGAGAACCAGCGGGTGATTTTGACCCTATTCTATCTCTCTGAGCTCGAGGTAGACGAGATCGCTGAGTTATTAAAACTGCCAAGCGGCACAGTAAAATCGCGACTTCACACGGCTAGGGGAGCATTTCGAAGGCTTTCAGAGCGCAGTGAGTCGTCCACCTATTCACGAGAAGCCTTCTCCCTTGGGGTACAGTATGACGAATAACACCGACAAACACATAAGCGATATGGAGCAGGCGTCAAGTTTGAATCAAGACATGGATGACAGCGAGCTGGATGCGCACATCAAGGCTGCCCTGCAGCGTGAATCGCATATACCTTTTACCAGACAGGTTGCTGCAATTGTCGAAGAGGTTTCGCAGACTTTCAGCGGGCAACACCGATTTTTACTGCTCTGGGCGGTAGGCAAGTGGATTGGTGCCATACTGATTCTGATCTTTGCCATCTATCAGTTTTTCCAGCAAGAGAGCATGATGGGGCTCATTGCCTACGCATCGCTTACTATTATCTGCGTGCTTGCCGAGGTAGCTATATTTTTGACCATCTGGATATCAATCCACAGCAATAATCGACAGCAAGAGATCAAACAATTAGAGCTGCAAATTGCACGTATGAACGATAGACTTCTACAACCACAAAATGGTGAAGCGAATAATGGTTAAGATACAAAGACTGGTATTACCGCTGATATTTCTTTTTCCCGGCGCACTGTGCGCTGAATCGGTCCCCAACAACAGTGCAACAGATGTCATAAAACTGATTGACGACATGGAGGAACTCTATCGAGGTGATGCCAGCAAGGCAGAAATCACGATGCGGGTCGAAACGCCATACTACAAGCGCTCAATGAAAATGGAATCTATTAACCTTGGCACTGAAAAGGCATTCATTCGGATTCTGTCTCCTAAAAAAGAAAGAGGCGTTTCAACGCTAAAAATCGACAAGGAGATGTGGAATTATCTACCGAAGATCAACAAGGTCATCAAAGTGCCACCCTCACTGATGATGGGATCATGGATGGGCAGCGATTTCACCAATGATGACCTAGTTAAACAAACTACGCTGACCGAAGAATACAACCTCGAGCTAGCAGAAACCGACGATACTTACATCATAGACCTAACGCCAAGGGCGCAAACGGTCACTGTCTGGGGTCGCATTGAATATACCATCAGTAAAGCAGACAGAATTCCATTGAGTCAGGGTTTTTATGATGACAAGGGAGACCTCATTCGTTCACTGGTTTTTAAAGACCCCAAAATGTTTCAGGGACGCCTGATCCCCTCTGTGATGGAAATGATTCCCCTTAACAAAGAGGGTCATAAAACAGTGATCGTTTACGACGCACTGGATTTCTCACCCTCAGGCGTTAACGACAGTATCTTTAGCCTGCGCAATCTAAGAAAGCGGTTCTAGCCCATGTTAATGTGGAAACTTGCGTTTAGAAATATCTTTCGTCAACGTCGGCGATCCATTCTAACGGCCTTGAGTATGACGGGCGGCTATGTGCTTTGCGTGCTCTCGTTTTCTATGACAGAGGGCAGCTATAGCAATGTCATCAAAATTTTCACGGAGGATCACACCGGGGATATTCAGATTCATTCCGAGGACTATCTTACCCGCCCAAAAATTCACAAGAACATTGACGACAACGCTGCCGTTGAACGTGTGCTCAACCAATCTGAATTCGTTCGAAGCTACACGAAGCGCGTTTTTTCACCGGGCCTAGCTTATGCTGGAAACGAAAGTACGCCGGTAAAAATTGTCGGCGTTGACCCTGACCTTGAAAGTAATACGAGTCGACTTGCCGACAAGGTTAAACAGGGAGTGTACTTCAACAACCAACCGAATGATGACGGCTACTTCAAGGCAATGATCGGCGTGAGAGCAGCGACATCGCTACAACTGAACATCGGCGATGAGCTGATTCTAATCTCGCAAGGGGCGGATGGCTCGATTGCCAACGACATCTACATTATCGGCGCTATCGTTGGCAGTCGGTCTTCTTGGGATAGCTCAACGGTCTATTTGCCACTTAATTCAGCCCATGACTTTCTTACCTTGCACGGCAAGTCGCATCAGTACGCGCTTGCGCTTAACGACAGTGCCGATGTCATTGCAGCCACCCAGTCAATTCAAGCCCAGCTACCGGCATTTTCGGTAAGTCCATGGATGGTCGTCGAAGAAACTTTCTATAAGACCATGCAAGCGGATAAGGAAGGCAACCTATTCGGCCTCTTTATTATTGTCTTCATTGTTTTCATCGGCGTACTCAATACCGTGCTGATGTCAGTGCTTGAACGAACACATGAGTTTGGCGTGCTAAAAGCCATTGGCAGCAGGCCAGCAACCATCACAGTCATGATTTTACTAGAGACAACACTGCTTGCCTTTTTGAGTGTCGTCGTAGGGATCTTGCTGGCGATTCCGATCATCTACTGGTTTGCAAACGTAGGCATCGCAATGCCCGAACCGGTTGATGTCGGCGGTATTGCTTTTCAACACATGAAAGGAGAATTTTCACTTCAGGTATTCCTTTTACCAATGCTGTTTATCCTTTCATTCGCAATAGTGGTGGCAATACTTCCCGGTATTCGCGCAGCCAGAGTGCTACCGACCGAAGCGATGAGGGGATAAATGATGTTGACCTACAAACTGGCACTCAGGAATATCTTTCGCAACACCCGCAGAACAATACTCACAGTCATGCTGATAGGCTTCAGTCTAGCTGCACTCATTCTGGCTGATGCCGTTACCAGCGGCATGATTAAAGTCATGGTAGAGAGCGTGACCAAAACCATCTCCGGGGAAGCGCAGATACATAAAAAAGGGTTTCGCGAAAACCTCGACATAGACCTATATCTCGAAAACTCATCAACGATCGAAGGTCAGCTAGCGGCAGACGACAGAGTCAAAGCCTACAGTCCCAGAGTAATTGCCGCAGGTATGATCTCATCATCATACAACGTTTCCAGTGGCGCTGTTTATGGCGTTGATGGAGAGCAAGAAGCCACTGTCAGCAAGCTCAAAGAAGCAATTGTTGAGGGCGAGTATCTTTCGGACAGCCCTACCGAAATTTTGATTGGCAGGCCTATGGCCGAGTTGCTAGAGATCGGTCTTGGCGACAGAATCGTCATCACGTTAGCTGAAGCTGATACCGGTGAGCTTTCACAAGCATTGTTCAGAGTATCCGGTGTTTTCTTTTTTGGGATGCGGGAGTTTGATGAAAATTTTGTTTTTGTGAATATTGATAAAGCCCGAGAGGTCGTCAATATTCGCAACGCAAGCCATGAAATTGCCCTTCTCTTTCATGACTCGGACATTTCCGCGACCGACACGCAGGCGGTGCTCAGCGAACTGAACCAGGGAGACATTGAAGCCCTAGACTGGCGCAGCCTGTTCCCAGAAATCACTTCAGTGCTTGAGATGTCAGGCTTTTCCTCGGTGATTATTGGTTCAATTTTGTTTTTGCTGGCAAGCCTTGGTGTCATCAACTCGATGTTCATGTCTATCTATGAGCGCATCTACGAATTTGGTGTGGCAAAAGCGATAGGCACAAAACCTAGGCAATTGCTTCAGTTGATATTATTTGAAGGATTTCTTATCGCGTTAATCAGTTGCGCATTTGGTATCGCTGTTGGTGGCAGTCTTGGTCTGTACTACGAAATCAATGGCATACCTCTGGGGGAATTTGAATTTGCCGGCGTTGCATTGAGCAACGCCATTCCCACTGTGCTTTCGATCAACCAGTTTACCCACTTTCCCATTTATGTCATTTTACTCACGCTCACGGCGACACTTTATCCCGCGCGCTTTGCGGCAAAAATTGTTCCCTCGGAAGCGTTGCAGAAGAGCCTGTAGGAATCTATATGTCATCCGTTATCACTACGCAAAATCTCAGCCGTCACTTTCAGGATGGAGAAAACATCATCAAGGCTGTGGATGATGTTTCCTTGAATATTGAGGCCGGTGAGTTCACAGCGATTATTGGTCCTTCCGGCTCCGGCAAGTCCACATTGCTAAACTTAATTGGGGGCCTCGACAACCCAACTAGCGGCGCAGTCGAATTGTCAGGCACAGACATAGCAAAAATGTCTGGTTCTGCTCTCTCGGATTTTCGCAGGGATCATATCGGTTTCATTTTTCAATCCTACAATTTAATTCCTGTGCTCTCTGCCGAAGAGAATATCGAGTACATTATGCTGCTCCAGGGTGTTGATACTGCAACGCGCAAAAAACGCGTAAAAGAGATGTTACATGTTGTCGGACTTGAGGGGCTGGGTGATAGACGTCCCTCACACCTATCAGGTGGACAACAGCAGCGCGTCGCCATAGCCAGGGCAATGGCGTCACATCCGGACATCATTCTTGCGGACGAACCAACCGCAAATCTCGATTCAAAGACCGGGATTGCGCTTCTGGAAGTAATGAAATCACTGAATGAAGATCGCGGAATGACGTTTATTTTTTCCACTCACGACAACAAAATCATGGATCGAGCGCGCAGGTTAGTGCATGTGCTAGACGGCAAGGTCGATCAAGAAGAACTCAAGTAGATAATGGCTATGCGGCTCGACCGGCTACGCAGTTTTTGCTGTTTAAAAT
>CAJXBG010000208.1 GCA_913050215.1 uncultured Gammaproteobacteria bacterium | reverse complement strand
ATGCATACCTCTTAGATCTGAGAAGTGCGAGAGACATCTTGGAGGAGGCTTACGGCTTTGACCCGGACGTTGTAGCGGCTTGGTGATCTTGTCAAGACTGAGCCAGCTCAGCTTCCCCTAGTTTGAAGGGATTAAGGTCTAGACTTTTCTGCTGATACGATCTAGGCCTTGTTTACACGCCGCAGGTGAAGCGGCGTTTTTTTTAGGAGTGAAATTTTGATTAGTTCTATACGGACTTATTTTTTGGTAGTAGTAGGAACTTTTTTCATCGCTGCATGCGGCGTGGATGGCTCATCAGACGAAGATTCAAACCCGCCGACGCCGGATGCTAGTAGCGATGACACCGGAGGCGATAGCCAGCCTGTAACCGATTCTCCATCGGAAGGTTTTGATCCTGTTAGCATGATTACGCAGATAGTCGATGAAGTGATTATTAAGCACTATCAAACGCTGAGTGAAAACGCGTCGTCTTTTTCAGTGGGCGAAGAAAGTATCGCAAGCTACTGCAGTGCTATCGGCACAGATCAAGAAACGACTCGACGAGACATAGTGCAAGATCAATGGCGATCGTTAATGGCTGACGTTCAAGCGACGGAATTACACGTCGTAGGGCCGGCCGCAGATAATGGTGGGGCACTTAGAAATCGCCTTCACTCCTATGCCGAAAGTCCTTTGAGTACCTGTGGTGTAGATTTATCTGTTGTATTGGCAGAGGAAGATAGTTTTGATATCAGAACGCGGTCCCTTAATCAGCGCGGCATGGGTGCGATCGAATACTTGCTGTTTAATCCAGTCCTAGACCATACCTGTGCGCCTCAGGTGCCTGAGACACAGTCATGGAATAGTCGTTCAGACTCAGAGCGACGGCTAAAGAGGTGTGAATTAGCGACGAGGATAGTGACTGATGTTGCTGATGCGGCTTCTACTATCGAGTCGGATTGGCAAGATTTCAGAGCCGAGTTTATCAACCAGGATAATGCGGGCGATAGTCTGCAGCGCCTGACGGATGGTTTGTTCGCGCTCGACAAACTCACAAAGGATCAGAAGCTTACCTTGCCGACAGGTCTCAGCGGTGATTGTTCCGCGCTGACCTGTCCCAAGTTAGTTGAGTCACCCTACGCTGAAAACACCTACCAGAATATTCGCGCAAACCTGCTCTCTTTCCGAAAGATTTTTACGGGTATCGACGGTCTAGGTTTTGATGACTATATCGACAACGAAGGTTTTCCAGAAGTCTCAGAAAGGTTTTTGGACAACATCGTGGCAACGCTTGCCGTGATTGATATCGCCGATGCCAGTGTTAATACAGAGGTCGCCTCTATCCAAACGGTCGCTCACGAAACGGCATGTACCAATGCCGCTGCGGCCCCCGATCAACCGAATCAGCTTAATGTCTGCCGGCTAGCTGGTTCCATAAAGCGCATCACAGATGACTTGAAGATTGATTTCGTCACAATCGTTGGAGTCATGATTCCTGATAGCGCGCAGTCTGATAATGATTAAAAAACTAACGAGTACCTTACTTTTCTTTTCTGTTTTTCAAATGTGTAATGCAAGCGGAGCAAACAACGATCTAGCCGAAATTGTCGTTGTTGGTTCGATGTCGGATGTTTCCACGGTGCCAGGTTCCGGCGTAGCGATTGATCTGGAGCAGCTTGAGCGATTTGATTACATCGACTTGCATCAAGTTTTGTCGAGCGTTCCCGGCGTGTATGTCAGGGAAGAAGATGGCTATGGGCTGAGACCGAATATCGGTATTCGCGGCGCCGTGGCTGAGCGAAGCCAAAAGATCACGATCATGGAAGACGGCATCCTGATTACGCCTGCTCCTTATTCAGCGCCCGCAGCTTACTACGTGCCCAACATCAGTCGGATGCAGGCGGTAGAAGTTTTGAAGGGGCCTAGTGCGATCAGGCATGGGCCACATACCGTGGGTGGCGCGGTTAACCTTGTCACCGCGGACGTGCGGCCTTCGAGGTTCGCAGAAATCGATGTCAGTTATGGTTCTGACGCGTTCTATCAACTGCAGGGCATCTACAGTGATCAGTTCGAAGATACCGATTTTTCCCTCGATTTCGCAACATTAGGAACTGATGGGTTTAAGTCGCTAGACGGCGGTGGGGGAACAGGGTTTGTTAAAAATGAAGTCAACCTTAAGGTCCAAAGAGAATTCAACGGAAAGCGAGATCATCTGCTCTCGATAAAGGCAGGTTGGGCTGATGAGGACGCTGACGAGACTTACCTGGGGCTTAGCGATGAAGATTTTGAGACTAATCCAGTCCGGCGCTATCGTGCCTCTCAGCTGGCCAAATTTAAATCAGATCATACAACCCTCCATCTAATTCATGGTGTTCAATGGAATAACGCGCTGCGAATCAATACCAAAGCCTATTGGCACCGGTTTAACAGAGAATGGAATAAGTTAGATGGCTTTATTGAAGGTCCCACGCTGCAATCTGTGCTTGCTAACCCCGAACTTTTTGTCAGTCAGTACCAGCTAATTAAAGGCGAACGTAATTCCACCGAAACTGATGCGGATACGTTGGACGTGACTAACAACGATCGAAGTTTCACGTCAAGTGGCGTGCAGGTCACTGCGCATTATGAATTTGAGACTGGTGCCCTGGATCATCAGCTCAGTTCTGGTTTGCGCTATCATTTTGATGAAGTGGACCGAGAACACCGACTGGCTGGATACCTGATGGCAGACGGAATAATGAACTTGGACGGAAAAATACGCGATCCCAAAGTGTTTAATCACGCTGAAACCGAGGCTTGGAGTTTGTTCGTCGAAGACGAAATAATGATTGGCAGTCTAACGATCAACCTCGGTGGTAGATTAGAAGAGATACAAGGTGAGCTTGAGAACAAGCTTGCTGTGCTCGAGACGAACAATGACCAGGATTCGATGACGCTGGGGGCGGGCGCCCATTGGCAAGTCACAGACTCAATTGGTCTTTTGGTTGGGGCCTACGAAGGGTTTTCTCCAGCGGCGCCTGGTTCTGGCGCTGAACCAGAAGAAACAACGAACTATGAGTATGGCGCTAGATACGACGGCGGCCTGGGTCGCTTAGAAATAATTGGTTTCTTTAGCGACTATGGCAACCTGCTCGGGCGCTGTCGGGTGAGTGATGCTGGATGCAACCCGGGGCAAGAGTTTAACGGTGGAAGTGTGGAAATCGCAGGTGCAGAACTAACGGGCTCGCGTTCTTTTGCGGTCAACGAGGGTTTAGCGCTGGAGGTTTCGCTTGTTTACACCTACACCGAGTCGGCCTTTCAGGAATCTTTCTTCTCGCAATTTTCACAATGGGGACTGGTCAGGAAAGGCGACGGATTACCTTACTTGCCAGCACATCGTGGTCAACTTCAAGTTGGATTAGTGGCTGACAGATGGCGAGTTTGGACATCCGTTAACGCTCAAAGCCAAATGAGAGAAGAGGCGGGTAAAGGAGACGTCGATCTGGGACTGCACGCCGATAGATTCACGACAGTTGATGTTTCTGGGGTGTGGGTAATAGACGATCATTGGGAGGCACAATTCAGAGTAAAAAATGTCTTGGACGAATCCGCGGTGGTATCACATCGTCCTTACGGCGCGAGACCTAACCGGACTCGTAGTGTGATGGGCAGCATAAAGTATATATTTTGAATATTGAAATGATCGGTGAGTTGCTCGCACCACTATTTTTTATAGGCGACCCGGCGAAGCGTCTTTACTGGGCGTGTCTTTTTAGTGCGCTAATACTTGCGTCTTTGGTGCTAAGTCTAGAAGCGAAGCGATTCAACTTTTATGAGCAATTGCGGAGGTTGTTTAATCCTGCGTATTGGTTACAGCGAACCTGCGCCATCGATGTTGGTTACATGTTCCTGAATAACGCACTGCGGGTGCTAGTGCTGCTGCCGATAATTGGTAGCCACCTTTGGTTTACTTTGGAAACAGGCCGATTTCTGCAATCTGAACTGGGTGACGCACCAGCCCTTGGACTGCCTTGGTTTATGATTGCGGCACTTTACGCCATGACTTTTCTAGTGGCGGAAGACGGTAGTCGGTTTGGATTGCACTATTTGATGCACCGTGTCCCGGTGCTTTGGAAGCTGCATCGAGTACACCATAGTGCAACAACCTTGACCCCTCTGACACTTTTTCGGGTTCATCCGCTCGAAGCGGTATTATATTTTTTTAGAGGATCGTTGGTGTTCGGTTTGGTCAGCGGGTTCTTCATTTGGATGTTCGGACGTGAGTTAAGTACGTTTCACATACTTGGCGTTGATTTGTTGGGTTTTATCTTCAACGCTGCCGGGGCGAATCTAAGACATTCCCACATTTGGCTTAGTTTTGGCTACGCTGAAAAATGGTTCATCAGTCCCGCCCAGCATCAATTGCATCATAGTGTCAGTCACGGGCACGTTAATCTTGGCACTTATCTCGCTTGCTGGGATCGCATGCTTGGTACCCACAGACGCGCGCAAGAAAAAGAACAGCTGATTTTTGGCGTGCTCCCTTCTAATTCCTAAGTGCCAAGTCTTTCGACAGGCTAGCCCTGCAATCAACAAACATTCTGCTACACGAAAAAAATCGCTATTTTATTATTGGTGTCGTTGTTAGAAGTTCAAAAGACGCTGGAGCTCACCCGTGAGTTCTGTAGAATTCAACTAAGTGTTAATAATAAGAAACTAATCCAGATGATCAACGTGGGCAACAGTCCACATTCGCCTGTGTCAGTCATATATGACTGACAGGGCGGTCTTGCGCGGTCATTTAGTATCATTTTGAGGGAAAGTTGGTGTGGCAAATGAATAGGTTATCCCTGCGGTTACTCATCGCCATGCTGCTCATTGTGCCGGCGACGACCAACGCAGCCTTTGATTATTTTGCGTCTAATCGTCTATTGGTGCGCAATGGTCTTCAAGCGGTACTCATGTGTAATGGTCTTTACACGTCTCACAGAGCGTTAGCAGATGTTTTTGATCAGGAATTAAGCTATCTGGTGGGTGAACGCTTTGGCGGCATTGTCGGCACAGCAGAAGGCGGCGAATACTTGATCAACGCTGACTTAAAACAGATTTCCGTCGGGGGCGGTCTTGCCGGTCCACGTGTCAGTGCCGTGTTTCGAGCCGGGATTGGTTGTGTAGTGATGTCGCCAGATCAAGGTCCTAACGATATCGACACGCTGCCAATGCGACAGGTCAAAAAGCTGTCGGTAG
>CAJXBG010000207.1 GCA_913050215.1 uncultured Gammaproteobacteria bacterium | reverse complement strand
CCAGAATCTTGCCATCTTCGGATGTGACTTCGACTTTCCCCTTAGCGATTTCTTTCTTCAGTGCTTGCTTGAGCGTCTGTAGATCCGAGTTGTTATCTTTATCGGCAGGATCGTCGGTTGATTTCAATTCGATGTCTTGTGGATCACTATCCGTTGTTTCTTCCTCAACATTGACAATAAAAGAGGGTTGAACCTTTGCGGTTTTAAAGTTTTTGGCGATCATGTTTTCAGCAGTTGGAGGTTCCACAGAGGGTACCTCTCTTTGGACGCCCATTGAATCAGCTCGCGAACCGGAGACAATTTTATTGATAGAGGGTTTATCCGATTCGGTAAAAGATAGGATCAATACAAAAAAAGCCATTAGCAGCGTGGCCATGTCTGCAAAGGTCGCCATCCAGGCAGGCGCCATCGAAGGGCATTCCGGACATTTTTTAGGTTTGTCCTTCTTAGGTGGCGTTAGATCCTCCTCTTCCTCCTCAAGCACCTCTTCATTTTGGTCTTCTTCAGCCATCGACGATCACCTCAATTCTTCGGTTTCTTGCTCTACCTTCTAGAGTATCGTTGGATGCAATGGGTTTGCTGTCTGCAAAGCCTGAAATGGACAGCCTGCCAGGCTCCAGTTCAGTACTGTCGAGAATATAATTAGCCACTGATGCGGAGCGAGCTGAGGAGAGATCCCAGTTTGATCGAAATCTATCACTAAATCCGACCGGCACATTGTCGGTGTGTCCCTCGACGCGGATGATACCGCCCACGTCTTTAATCGCGGCACCCACTCTCTGCAATGTCGGTTGGAAAGCTCGCTGGAGCTCGGCGCTACCGGAGGAAAAGCTGTCTTGCTGTCCGAGTCTGATGATGATCTTATCGCCAACGCGTTCGACTTCCGCAAGGCCCGAGCCAATTTCGGCGCTCAATGCTGTTCGAATAACCTTTAACCGATCGTCAGTTTCTTGAGACCGTCCTTCGGCGTTCTTATCACCTTCAATCGGCCTTTTAACAGCAATGGGTGTCGGGATGCCCGACTGCGCATCAACGATCTTTTTGGCTACTTCCAAAACCTCTTGGGGTACCTTGCCTCCAAGCGATTGGCCGGATTCGGCATTGCTGGCGTTATTTTCAGGTGACAAGAGTTCGACCGTGATTTCATCCCCTTCCAATGTGACGCTTACCTGACCTGCTTCTATCTCTTCGGCTAAAACTTCTTTCACGCTGATAAAGTCTTGTTCTGTGTCAAAAGAAGCCTCGTTTTCTTCCGTCATCTGTTTAATGTGGTCTTTTGTCGCGTCGTTGACTTGCTGGCTTTTGTTGGGAATGACGGTTGCTTCCGCATCAGCGGGTGTGAACTCAGTATTAAGAAGCGTTTCGCCTTTTGGGATGCTGATCATAGGAACAACCCGTTTGACCCCGAAGGCAACCGCCAGCGAGCCGCTAATCTGTTCAAATTTCGGTACGTTAACGTTTGAAAAAGATAAAATGAGGACAAAAAATGCCATTAGCAGCGTCGCCATATCGGCAAAAGTCGCCATCCACGGAGGCGCGCCACCCGGGCACTCAGGGCATTCGCGCTCTTTCTCTTTTTTCGGAGGAGGTTCCGAAGGCTCGTTGATACCCTCAATGGGTTCCTCGACGAGGGGCTCCTCTTGAGCTTCTTCAGTAGATTCACTCATAGATTACTGAAACCTAAGTGGCGGCCAATTTCTCTCGCTCGCCAGGATTTAACCGGCTCTTGAGCAGATCGCTAAGGACTCGTGGGTTCATCGTGCCACGCCGAATCTCGATGACGCCCTCGATAATTAGCCCACAGTTATTTTGTTCATTCGCTGAATAGCCGTCTAGTTTCTCTGCGAATGGCTTTGCAATGACGTTGGCGATAAATGCACCGTATAATGTGGTCAAAAGCGCGATTGCCATTGCCGGGCCAATGGCCTTTGGGTCACTCATGTTTTGGAGCATACCCACCAATCCCACCAGAGTGCCGATCATGCCCATGGCTGGCGCAATGTCTGCCCAAGATTTGAAAACACCAGACGCTTCAGCATGGCGAAAAGCCATGAGCTCGACATCATTTGTGAGTGAGCTCTCAATGACATCTTCAGCAGTCCCGTCTACGACCATACTAATGCCTTTTTGTAGGTAAGGATTCTGGATTTCTGCCATCTGCCCTTCAAGCGCGATCGCGCCATCCCGCCGTGAGATGTTTGCCATTTCGACAATCTGTTCTATCAAGGCAGATGGATCCTCGTTCTTATTCAGGATTGTTTTGAGTAAAACCTTTGCCCAGGCGTTGATAAATGCGGGCAATGTGGATCTCATGAGAAGAACCATAATAGATCCCGCAAACACGATGACCACTGAGGAGGAATCGATAAACGCGCCAAGGCCCGCAGCGTTGTTCATTGCCCACCCAATTAATCCCAGCGTTCCAACTAATCCAATAACGGTGGCGATATCCATAAAAAAATGCTCCAGACGAAAATATACGCAGTTTACGCTAACTGTTGACTATAACAATCGGTCGAATTTGCTTTCTCTTAAACCTGATTTCTCATAATCTAGAATTTAATGAATGTAGGGAGACGCTAATCATGCCATTGAGAGTGCTAATGTTAACGTTGTGTTTGTTGATCCAAGCATGTGAGAGACAACCACTGGTCAGTTGCTCTGAGGTGCTAGAAACGTCTGACCTGCAACATTTTCAGCTGCGGGGAAGGGGCTTAGCTTTTGATACCAAGAACCAAATCGAGTGGTATCAATGTTCTGGTGGGCAACGCTATAACAATACCAATAACACGTGCACCGGTGAGGCAATGATTTTGACGTGGACAGACTCAGTGGCCGCGATTGACGAAATTAACGAAAAGTCACAAAACAGTTGGCGTTTACCAAGTTTGAGCGAGCTGAGTAGTTTGAAAGTTGATGGTTGTGTTAACCCCTCAGTAAATCCTAACGTTTTCCCTGGGATATTAGTTGAGAATTACTGGGCTAAGGATAAAAGCCCACATCCAGGCTTTAGATGCGGCATGTACACCTATTCAGGCGCGACCTCATGTAGATTGTTTGACAATCTCGAGCGACCATTTTTAATGGTCCGAGACGTGGAGTGATTATTTGACAGCGAGCCAACCTTCTTTGAGTTCTGACATCGCAAGGTAGAGCTTTTCTATCGCGACCGTATCTTTATTGCCGATGGCTTTGAAGAGAGATGCCGCGATCGACGTGTAAGTTTCGTATAACTGCTTTGCTAAATCGCCGCCTTTATCAAGATCAAGAACACCGCGCAGACCAATGACTATCTGCATGGCGTGGTCAGTGTTTTTGGAAAAGCCTTCAACATCTCCTTGCTTTAAATTTTCTTGTGATTGTCGCAGGAGACTGCAGCCCTTTTCGAAGAGCAACGTGACCAGTTGATGTGAATCTTGGACTTGCGTCCGCGTTTCAGCGTCGATGTTGGTGTATTGTGAAAGTGCGGCTTTACGATACATATTAGGGCCCTTTTTTCTCACGCCGGAACCTGATCTCTAGGATTTGGTTCTCGTTTTACATGTTAAGTTAATCGGATACAAGTACAGTTTTAAGGTTAAGTTTAAGTATCTCTTAAGCTTTCTCGTCGATAAATGTGCCAAGCATCCGAGTTAAGTTTCTCATGAACGTAAGAAGCTCTTCACTGGGCATTTGCCGAATAGTATCGCCAGTCTTGTCATCAATCACTTTTACGACATCTGTGCCAGTGACCTGGTCACGGGTAAAAGACACCGACCGGTTCCTGAGATCCATCATGACTTGAATTTGGTCGATCGCTTTAGTCACCGCAGTCTCAGTATTCTGACTTTCGTCGGCTGTTTGTTTCGATTCAACATTAGCGGATATGGATTGAGTGGGTTGAATAAGAGTTACCTCCGGCGAAGCCGGAGGTCTCCTAACAGATTCGGTGGCTTTGGATACCACCGAGCTAGCGGGGTTTGATGAAATAGTTTCAGTTACCATTTTGATTACCTACTTAAGATTTAACCTCTTAATAGTTGGAGTACGGTGTCGGTAGACGCATTTGCTTGGGAAAGCATGGATGCTGCGGCTTGTTGCAGGACCTGCGCTTTTGCCAGTTTTGACGTTTCTGCTGCAAAATCTGCATCCGCGATTCTTGATCGAGCGCCAGTGGTATATTCAGTGACTTTCATAAGGTTCGATACAGTGTAATCGAGACGATTTTCTAACGTTCCCAGACCGCCTCGCATAGACGAAACACTTGCTATAGCACCATCAATAACAGCTAACGCGTCCGTTGATGTAATTCTGGTGAGAACGTCGACTTCGCTAATGTTTAGGAGTGGTGCTGCAGTAGAGTTTGCGGCGAAGAAGTTGGGTGCAGAAGCGTGATCAGTGACCTTGAAATCTATGTTTGATGTAAGGCGAATAGCGCCTGCAATGGTCACAGCATCAGTATCTTCCCCGGTTTCAATGACACTGCGTTCAGCTGAGCCTGATGTGTCTAACCCATCAATGCCTACGGCAACAACTTTTAAGTCTGTACTCGCACTCACATTAACGATTTTGATGTCGTTGCCATCTTGATCAGCCAGTAAAATCTTGTAGTCGCTGGTTGCGCTTGCTTGAACCCCAGTAGTGGTTGAGATCGCGTTAATTTTTTGAACGGCATCACTGACATCGCTTGACGATAGTGAAAAAGCGGCGGTCTGGGTGCCATTGATAGAAATTCTCCGGTCCGACCCGCTACCGGTCGAGTAAAATTGCGCGAATGTTCTTGCCTCGGCGGATACTTGTGTGGCGCCCGCAACAGCGTTGATTCTCATCGCGACTGTTTTTGCTTCGATGCCTGCCTCATGCACGATCGTTCTTGAGATGCCGTTAGCTTCCAGAGTAAGGCTATTTGTGTTTGTTCCGTTTGCAGGCGCCGTGCCGCTAATACCTGATGCGACAGCATCACGACGTGTGCCTGAAATAACGAAGGCGCCGAGTTTGCTGGATTCGACATTGGCGATTGAAAAACTAATTGACTCCCCGCTTTCTGTACCGACCTGGAGCGATTTGCCAGAAAAAGAACCATTAAGGACCTGAGCGCCGTTATACCGGGTGTTGAGGGATACCCTAGATATTTCCAGCTGGAGCTGATTTAGCTCGTTATTAGCGAATGCTCGCTCCGTCGCGGTATTGGTATCGTTGGCGGATTGAACAGCCAGTACGCGCATTCTTTG
>CAJXBG010000206.1 GCA_913050215.1 uncultured Gammaproteobacteria bacterium | reverse complement strand
GCTTTGACCAAGCCCGTGCGTTTCATTGGCAGCCTTGGAAGCCATCGCACCCATGGCATGCGGTGCGAAACATTGCGACATATGGGCGTCTCAGATGTTTCACTTGCGCGTTTGCGCGGACCAATAGGCTTGGTGCCATCCCTGCGTGACGCGTCGTCCATTGCTGTATCCGCGCTGGCAGAAATCATAGCGACATTTCAAAACGCCGATGTGTGACTTTCTCCACTGCCGTCAGAGCCAAGTTGATATTCAACTTAAGTAAAATGCGGGGTATTGTCAGACAAAACTAACTTGAGACGGGCAGGGCGGTTTCGTAACCTCGCTGTATGACAAAACACTCTCCATTCAGGTACTTTAAAACGAGCCCTGAGATCATCCGCTTGGCGGTGATGCTGTATGTTCGGTTCCCGCTCTCACTTCGTAATGTGGAAGATCTTTTACACGAACGAGGTATTGAGATCAGCCAAGAGACAGTTCGGTTTTGGTGGAACAGATTTGGCCCGACGTTTGCAGAAGTTCGCTGCCGTCCACTCTTCAGTCCACAACCATTTCAATCAGGAACGCCACTTCTACTCACGCCTCAACTTTAAGCTGAACCGCGCCGCTGCTCTTACTGAGTGGCGCCAACTATTGAGCGCATAGATTCAGGCTGCGCCAGCAATCCGATGCGAGTTTTGATTTGTCTGGCAGCACCCAAGGTTCTATTTGGCTGACAGCACCAAACAAAAAGCTCAACATATTCTCTTTACAGATTATTAGTTCACAGCTTCATCGACGCGCTGCATGGAGGTACGGCGCGTGAGGATCTGACGTCTGATAAAGGCTACGATAAACAATGCGGTCATAATGAGAATAATCGTTGGTGCAGGGGCGCTGTCGAGAAAGAAACTGGCATAAGTTCCCAGAAGCATCGACGCCATACATACTATGACAGACACCCATAGCATCGTGGAAAACTTACGCACTACCAAGAACGCAATGGCACCTGGTGCGATCAGCAAACCGACCGCAAGGATCAGTCCCGCTGCCGATAGTGTGGCCACGATGGTCAGTGACAGTGCGGCCAGCATTCCATAATATAACCAGTTGACCCAAAGCCCAGACGCTTGTGCTTGCGCGGGATCAAAGCTGTGTAGCAGCCAATCTTTCCATTTCAGAAGGAGTATCAAGCTAACCCCAAGCGATATAATTCCTGCGGCCCGCAGCTCGTGAGATTCAACACCCAGCATGTTGCCAAACAGAATGTGATCAAGGTGCATGTTGGTCTCAACAGATACATAAAGCACGATGCCCACGCCAAACATGCCCGAAAATACGACTCCCATCACAGTATCTTGTTTCACACGGCTGTTGGTTGACAGATAGCCCGTCGCAATCGAGCAAGTCATGCCAGCGGCGAACGCACCGATGATTAGAGGGATACCAAAAATATAAGCCAGAACAATGCCCGGCAGAACGGCGTGGCTAACAGCGTCACCCATCAGCGCCCAGCCTTTCATGACCAGAAAGCATGACAACAAAGCCGTAGGGACCGATACGATCATAGAGATATAAAAAGCGTTCTGCATGAACGGGAATTGGAACGGCAGCATTAGGTAGTCGATATTCATTATTTGAACTCCGCCGCTAGATTGTCAGGACTACCTTTCAGTGCTTGTTTCGCTTTACGTTTAGCAGCCAGCAGCCCGTACTTCGGTACAAACACAAAGGCGACAAGAAAGATCAGAGTTTGCAAGGTGACGATAATGCCACCGGTCGCGCCATCCAAGAAATAGCTAGTGTAGGCACCAAGAAAGCTGGTGATTGACCCGATCGCAACGGATACGATGATCAAACGGGGGAACCTGTCGCAAAGCAGATAGGCTGTCGCACCGGGTGTGACGACCAAGGCAATCACCAGAAATGCACCTACAGTTTGCATCGCAGCGACAATGCATGCTGACAGCAAGATGAAGAAGACCGCTTTCAGCAGACCGGGACGCAGCCCGATGGTGCGTGCATGGTTTTCGTCAAAAAACGTGACCATCAGATCTTTCCATTTTGTCAGCAGGATGGCCAGCGACACAAAACCGATGATCGTCAATTGCAGCGTGTCTTTGGGTGTGATCGCGAGGATATTACCCATCGTAATGGTTTGGATCGACACGGACATTGGATTGATCGACACAATGAACAGGCCTAGCCCAAAAAAGGACGTAAAAATCAAGCCGATGATCACATCGACCTTCAGTCCCGACCGATCAGACAGGAACAACATCGCGCCAGAGGCAAGACCGCCTGCGATGAACGCGCCCAAGGCAAACGGTAGACCGAGGATGTACGCGCCCGCCACTCCCGGCACGACCGAATGGGACAATGCATCACCGATCAAAGACCAGCCCTTCAGCATTAAGTAACACGACAGAAACGCACAAACGCCGCCGACGAGGGCAGACACCCACATGGCGTTAACCATGTAGGTGTAGCCGAACGGCTCTAACAGATATTCCATTATTCACCCCGCTCCGTACGCTGGGTCTTGTCGCCGTATTGCACAAGTGGGCGTTCATCATCGGTAAAGATCGTGACCGAACGCGCATCTTCATCATCGTGTAAAGCGTTGCCACCCAGCGTGAAATGCCGCAACACGCCGCCAAAAGCGACTTCAAGGTTTTCACGCGTGAATGTAGTTTCAATTGGTCCGTGGGCCAATACGGTGCCTTTAACCAGTACTGTGCGATCACAAAATTCCGGGACTGAGCCAAGGTTATGGGTTGAGACCAGCATCACGCGGCCCTCATCGCGTAGCTCGCCGAGGAGGCCAATAATTTGTTCTTCCGTTTTAACGTCGACACCGGTGAATGGCTCGTCCAGCAAGATAACTTGACCGTTTTGGGCCAGCGACCGGGCAAGAAAAACGCGTTTGCGTTGACCACCGGACAGCTCGCCAATCTGGCGGGTTCTGAAATCTTGCATGCTGACGCGGCACAGAGCCTCGTCGACCGCGTCGTGGTCTACTTTCTTGGGATGGCGCAGAAAACCCATGTGGCCATAGCGACCCATCATCACGACGTCTTCGACCAGAATAGGGAACGCCCAGTCTACTTCCTCGGATTGCGGAACATACGCTACGAGGTTCTTGGCTAGTGCTTCTTTTACATCAAGGCCAAGGATTTTGATTGTCCCTTTGGCGGCGGGCACGAACCCCATGACTGCTTTAAAAAGTGTTGATTTACCGGAACCATTTACACCGACCAACGCGGTTACGGTGCCGCGCGGCACCTCAAAACTGGCATTCCAAAGGGCGGTATGACCATTGCGATAAGTGACCGTTACATCCTGTGCTGAAATACCGATACTGGCTTTGATGTCTTGGTGGTGGACTAAAGTCTTTTCGTCTGGCAATTTAATTCCCCCGGCGGTTACTGCTGTCGTTGCTTAAAGCAGGTGACCTACGACACAGATGCCGCAGGTCAATTACCGTTGATTTATTCTAACTTAGTCCATCGCAGATGTCAGTCCATCGGCCACTGTACGCGATGTCACACGCAACAGATCAAGGTAAGTCGGAACTTCACCATCCGGTTCGCTGAGGCTGTCGACATAAAGTACGCCGCCGTAAGCCACACCAGTTTCCCGTGCTACCTGTTCGGCAGGGGCTGTGTTGACCGTACTTTCACAGAAGACGACTGGAATATCATTATCGCGAACACCGTCAATTACAGCGCGTACCTGCTGTGGCGTACCGACCTGATCTGCGTTCATTGGCCATAGATACAGTTCTTTCATACCAAAATCACGCGCGAGGTAACTAAATGCGCCTTCGCACGTCACCAGCCAACGGCGATCTTCAGGGATTTCCGCAATTGCAGCGCGCAGGGGTTCAATGGTGACGCGAAGTTCTCCTTTATAAGCCTCCGCATTAGCCATGTATGTTTCGGCGTTGTTAGGGTCCTGTGTGACAAACGCCGCAACGATGTTGTCGATGTAGATCAGTGCGTTATCCAAGCCCATCCAAGCATGTGGATTGGGCTTGCCTTCGTAGCTGCCTGAGGAAATCGAAATGGGTTCAATGCCGTTGGTCAGCGTGGCAGACGGCACATCTTTCATATTGGTAAGAAACTGTTCAAACCACAGTTCTAAGTTCATGCCATTCCACAAAATCAAGTCGGCATCATACGCGCGTACGATATCTTGTGGTGTTGGCTCGTAGCCGTGAATTTCAGCTCCTGGTTTGGTGATAGACACGACGTCTGCCGCATCCCCTGCTACATTCGCAGCCATATCGGCAAGCACGGTAAAGGTCGTGATAACTCTCATGCGACCCTCTGCGAAAGCACCAGTGGCAAAAATCGCTGTGATAGTCGCGATAGATGTTATTTTTAGAAATCGGGCTACCACTTACTTCTCCTCTGAGTGACTACTGCGCTCTGTAAATGCAAATCAGTCGCAACTGTCAAGTGCAGTTGCGAATTATTTGCAACTTAGGTCGAAATTGCATTATAGAATATAAAAACTCTCAGGAGACCATTATGACATACCAGCCTGACGAAATTGATAGTATGTTACGTGATGCAGGCATTCGTGTGACGTCGCAGCGCCGCACCGTCATTGCAGCTTTAGTCCAGAGCCACGATCACCCAACTGCAGAAGACGTACATGCCCGCGCCAAGACAGTCGATAGAAGCGTATCGTTTGCCACAGTTTATCGCGCACTTGCCACGCTTGTTGACGCAGCCATCGTCCAACGCATCTCGGTTGACGATGGCCCTTCCCGTTTTGAAATGGCACCAAAAACTGAGCATGACCATTTAGTTGATGTGGACAATGGTGAGGTGCTGGAACTGGCTTCTGAAGAATTGGCCGCCTTAAGATCACGTCTGGCTGCTGAGCTTGGTTACGAGATTCTAAGCCATCATTCGGTTCTTAGGGTGCGTAAGCTCCAAAAGCTTTGAGGCGCCCAGAGATTGCACTGTCGTCAGGGCACTGTCAGACAAAACTGACTTGAGAAGTGCAGGGGGGGTTCGTAGCCTCCCCGTATGACAAAACGAGCCCAGAGATCATCCGTCTGGCTGTAATGCTGTATGTTCGGTTTCCGCTCTCACTTCGTAACGTGGAATATTCATAGAGTGTCTTTGTTTGCCTGTAGACCGCTTTTGGGACCACTTTTTGGAATATGAGTTGTTTCAAATAATTGATAATAAATGCTTTTACTAAATTAGTTTTGCCGTGTGGGGGCAC
>CAJXBG010000205.1 GCA_913050215.1 uncultured Gammaproteobacteria bacterium | reverse complement strand
AAACGAACTCCGGCACCAAGACCAACCCCCACCCGCGCAACCAGGTCATGACTCTGGCGCAGGCTAGAAAAACTGACGCGGTGTTGGTGGGTGAACTCGGCCAGTGGGGCCGATTCACCCAAGACCTGCTCGACACGCAGAACCAACTGGCTGGCTGGAATGTCTCTGTCGTCGCCATGAACGGAATGACGTCTGAACGCGAAAGTCCCCATGGACGTATGATGGCCACCGTGTTCGCAGGCATCGCGCAGTTTGAACGCGACCTCATGAGCGAGCCCATCAATCCGGCCTCGCTGCCGTCAAAGCGCGCGGCAAAAAGCGGGGCCGACACCCCGGTAAACGCCCGAAGTCAGAACGCCTCGCCCCAAAAGTCATCGCCCTTATCAAAGAGGGCCGATCTTACAGATGGATCGCCTGCGACCTGGGCATCAGCAAAAATACCGTCCTGGCAATTGCGCAACACTCTCTCGTAAAGGACAGTTCAACGTAGATGGTTATGCAACTGAAAGACAAAAGGGGTGTATTTTCTGCGACTTCGTAAATAGAAATGCATCGGGCCATTTGATTTACGAAGATCGGCATGTCGCCGGATTACTCTCTTTGGAGGGGCACCCCCTCATCGTTCCCAAACCGCACTTCGCAGATGTATTTGAGCTGGATGAGATACACGCCGCCGCAGTCATGCAAGCTGCTGTGCGCGTGGCAAAGGCAACAAAAATCGCAACACATTGCGATGGCATAAACCTCGTTCAATCCAACGGAGTCGCAGCAGAGCAGGATGTGTTCCACTTCCACCTACACATCAAACCAAGATTTCAGCACGACGACGTCACAATGAGCTGGGATGCGAGAGCAATTGACGACGAAATCCGAACAAAAACCAGCGCCGCGATCACACAGCAGCTCGACAAATTCCTCTAGCGCAGGATTCCGCCCCTTTCTTGATGCGCCCGCGATATTCCGCATAGACCTTCTGGCGGCGATCTTTGTTCGTCGCTGACAGGTCTTTCCATTCTTGGCGGTGTCTGAACTTTTGAGCCTCGCCCAAATCCTTCAACACCGATGCAGGGTACATTTTATCCTTGGAACGCAATGCCGCTTCATCCCGTTTGGCCTGAGCGTAATCACGCCGTTTCTGCTGGTATTGGTATTGGTATTGTTCGCGCTTCTTGCGTTTTTCCTCACCAAAACCAACTCAATAGAACCTGCGGAATCAATGCGACCGAAAGCCCAACAAGAGCACTAAAAATTGCGCCTCGAAGATACTTTGCTTTCGCGTTCAACATTGTGTCATTGTCTTCGGATCAAATGGAATTGCGCTCAATCTGGCTCAAAAAGCCGAAAAAAAAGACATCAAAGCACTCTATGTGCACGCACCCAATACAGCGACAGCATATCAAAAAGAAGGCCCCCACCAATACGGTGGGAGCTTTCTTACGTTGGCATCAGAGAGTGGCACAATCGTAAACCGTGTGCCACTTACCGAAACGTTGTGACAAGCCCTGCCGTTGACCGATCAGCAGGCATTTAAATACAATAATCTCATCACCACGCTGCAGCCCCAGATCCGCCAATGAACATGCACTCAAAGAGTAACCCAGGACATCGGTAGTCCCCTACCGTGTGAACGTGTCCACCAAATAATGACTTTTGCTCTTTAATACTGAGTTCTTTCATTTTTACCTCCATTATGCTTCCGTTTATAAGGTGCGTGCCCATCAATTTCTTATACTTAGAGAGACACCACCTATGGTATGTATATTACTTCTTTAATATTTAATCACTATAAACTAAGGTATTGATCCGTAACTACGGGCTTTTCACCCAGCGACGTTCAAAGTTCCGCCCCGTAAACAAAAAGCCCAAATTGCAGGATGGTTAAAATACGCTGATCGAACTCGCAGTCGAAAGTATGCCCAAGGATCTGGTAACAAAAACAGATTTGTTAATTTCAGAAAATCGAATGATCATCCAGAGATCAAAACTATTGGCCCATTTTCCATTTAAAATTCGGCTTATTTGCCATTGGTTGCCTGTAAAAATATACCATAGAAATCTGTTCGTACCAAGCGCGAAGCGGCAAGGTTGTTCCGAATTCCATCGGTCAACGGGCAATCTGGCTTCTCAACTATCTGGCTCAACAGCAACGACCGTTACTAGGTTTTTGCCGCATCGAAGCTCTGCACAAACAAGACGCACAACATGAGGTATGTTGGAAGTCCCCAACACAACAGCCATACTCGCTAAAGATTCACACTTATAAAAAATAACATAATGATACCTATCTGACATGATATGCAGGCCAGGGCACCTGCAATCTTAAGGTGATTTTACAGATGCAGTTCACTTTCAACGTCATCGCAAAAAAGACCCTCGAGCAGGGAGGACGCCTTTCAACTCCATTGCCAATTCGCGAAAGTCGTCGGTGACGTCCCACCCGGGGTCCATGACACCCGCTTGAAATAGCTCTGCCTCCCGGGTTCCTATTCGGTCTCGAACGAGGTTCAGAACGCGCTGACTTGGCGTGGTTCAGTCACAGCTCTGAGCTGGCATTCTTGCAGCCCGCAGCAAACTGCTTCTCCGAGCCCAAAGTATTGTTCTATCACATCGCGTCGGCGATAGGTCGGACTGGCTCTGCCTCAAAAAAACTGTCACGAATCCGATAAGTCCAACAACTCGCGAACTGCGGTATTCTGACCTTCATAAAGGAGATTGATCTCGTCGTGCCTCACTCGGATATTTTCCGACCAAGTCGATTTAATATAGCTCAAGACGTCTACGATTTCGCGATCACTCAGGGCTTGCCCGAACTCTGGCATTTCGCTCTCGCTTACATCCCTGCAGAGGTCTGCTACTTCGCCGGTTTTGGTCAGTTGCACGAGTGCGAAGTCTGGATGTTCCCAGGTGTGTCCGTCAGCACCATGGGACGGTGCTGAAACTCGGATATTGTTCATATCATTTGTATTTTGCGAGCCGCCAATGTAACCATGGCAGGAAGAGCACTGTTCTGCGTAAAGCGTTGCTCCTCTGGCAACCACCGCGGTGTTTTCCCAGTCAAGCAGTGGCTCTTCGCTTCGCTCTGACAAATGTGGATAGACGAGTGTAAAGGCAACGCCGATCAAAACCATCGCTGTCACCACAAGCGCTATCTCAGTCGGTTTGCTCACAAGGATCCCCATTCAACACAAGAGAACTATAGAATGGAACTCATCGAAACCCAACAGCCTTATCCCGCATAGATGACCTTTCGGTCAGCTGCAGCGGAGGTCTGCTTATCCGCTCTTACCGATGACAATTAGCGGATGTCATTCGAGATCAATAGGACGTTTACAGGATCCTCAGATTCTTACGGGTCCTCTATATGAGGAAGGTTAGAGGGTCCCTTACAGGTCTTATTGTTCTCGATCTTTAACTCAGCACATATCCTTGAACCTTACCTCACCTAGTTTGCGTGGCTCTATTTTTTCTGTTGTTATTTCTAAAAACGGATGTGTCTGCTGTGGCTGATGTTCTCGGCGCAGCCGATGAGATTATGTCTTCTTTATAATCACTCACAATAGGGGTCTCGGAACTAACGTTATTACTTCTCTCTGACCCGCGTAAGGGTCTCTCTGAGCTATGGATAGACGCGTTAAATACAAATTCGATCTTGCGTTTCTGAAAGGATCGTCTGATCTTCACATTGCGGTGGCGGCAAGCACAATTGCAACAACAGAACACTAAAAAAGGAGCGAGCTATGACATCGTCCAACCCCTTGTCTGCGCTCTTACCTGATTTTGGCATCAAACAGTTTTCTGCGATAGACCTTGACGGTCGGGATCCCGGATTTGATACCGCCAACTTTGCGGCGGGAGTTGCTCTTTGCCCAAAATCGCTTGAAGATATAAAGTCCATTGTCGCTTGGTGTGCCAAAACCAAGACGCCGGTTGTAACGCAGGGTGGTCGTACCGGTTTGGCTGGTGGCACAGCCTCTGCATTAGGGCAGTTGGTAGTCATGATGGAACATATGAACACTATCCGCAACATCGACGCAGGCAGTGGTGTTGCGATTGTCGATGCAGGTGTTACGCTTACGCAATTGGAAGACGCGGTGTCCTCTTTTGACCTGACAGTGGGTATCGATCTTGCTGCGCGCGGAACTTGCACCATCGGCGGTATGGTCGCCACCAATGCTGGAGGCGGAGAAGCTTTTCGCAATGGTATGACACGTCAGCGGGTCTTGGGACTGGAAGTGGTTCTACCCGACGGAACTGTGATGAGCGACCTCAAGAAGGTCATTAAAGCCAATGAAGGCTATGACTTGAAGCAGATATTCATCGGGTCTGAAGGTACTTTGGGAATCATCACTGGCGTTGTTCTCAAACTTGAAAAGGCCATTGGGAATAGAAAGACCGTACTTGCATCAACAAAAAATGCGGATGACGCCTTGTGTTATTTCAAACGATTGCACGCCATGTTTGGCGAAAATCTTCTGTCGGCCGAAATCATGTGGAAAGACTATTTCGTGACGATATGCCAGGAGTTGGAGTTCGAGGGCCGGTTTGGGAATTTACAAGGTGAGACCTACTTTATCGCCGACGTTGCTGTTCCGCAGGATGACGATCGCTTACTAGAAGTTCTTGGCGAAAGTCTCGAAGTGGGTGAAATTTCCGATGCTGTCATCGCCAAGAACGAACAGGAACGCAACGACATCTGGCGGGTGAGAGAAGAGTCTTTTCTCATCGACAAGGCCTATCCTGGCGGATGCTGGTTCGATATCTCGATCCCTTTGAGCGAGCTAGATTCATTTGTCAAAGAAAGCACGTCCAGAGTTCGTGCGATCGACCCTGCATTGAAAGTTTTTGTCATGGGGCATTTGGGGGATGGCAATCTACACTACACCATTGCTAAGGATGAGCCGGTTGACCACCTGTATTCCGATATCGCTACAGCGCTTTATACCGGGCTAAGTGCGATAGGCGGCTCGTTTTCGGCTGAGCATGGCATTGGTACAGAAAAACGGTCATCCATGTCCAAGTTTGTAGACCCTACGAAATTGTCGTTGATGCACGCGATCAAGGCTACAATTGATCCCATGAACATCATGAATCCCGGCAAAGTCCTTCCGCCCAAATAACCCAAGCAAACATATAAGTTGTTGCCGCCGCGTCGTGGGATGACGCTGAAAAGATACACGTGAAGAAGGAACTTTTCTGTGGATGAACTGCACAATACAGTTAATTGA
>CAJXBG010000204.1 GCA_913050215.1 uncultured Gammaproteobacteria bacterium | reverse complement strand
GGGCAGGTACGCCACGCGCATTTAACTACTCTACAGAAGCTCTGATAATGTTCAGTGATGAATCGATTTGAGTGCCAACTGCGCCGATGGAAACTTTCGATGCGGGTAAATTGAGATGTTCCTTTAGATGATAGGTCGCAGCCGTGCCAGTGCAGTGAGCACCAACGAGTCTTTCCATACCTACTGCTTTCAGATGTCCCGCGGTCCAATCCAACACCTCGTTTGATGCACGAAACAAATGGAACCCGCCAACACCCATGACAACGGGCACTGACTCGATATCTCTCAGCGCGGCGGTAGCATTAACAATACCGGCATGGCCACAACCTGATACAAGCAGCCAGCCCCGACTCGTTAGTAAACCCAGAACCTGAGATTCGGGAATGTTGTCTGGTTGGTTCGCAGCGGCGTCTAGAAAGCGTCCGGGGCTGACATTACGTTCATCGTGTCTTCGTTTGATAGCCCCGCTTAAATGTACCCCGGGAAGAATCTCTCGCGCTTGCTCTACCACAGTAAACTGAATACCCAGCGCTTCCGCCGCTTGACGAAAGTCCTGTGGTTTTTCGAAGTAATCCGGATTTATCGATTTGTCCAACGAGTAGACTGGCGTGCCATCCTTGGTAAAACGCTGCGCGAAAAAACCTTTTCCCACATACACCTTCGAAAGCGCTTGAGGGTAATCTTCCATAAGTTGCTTCCTCATATGTAAGAGCCCACCGGTATGGTCTGTGTGGTAGTGGGTCAGAATCACGTGAGTCACCATACTCAAGTCAACTTTTAGCGATTGGCTATTGCGCCACACGGTCGATTGTTTGAATCCGGTATCAAACAACACCGTACCGGCCTCAGTTTCAATCAATGCGCTAAAACCCCATTCACCATGGCCGGAGAAGTTGGCTAACATCGTCGATAATACTGTAATGTGAGGATCTACCGCGTATGCTGAGTCCGCCTCTGCTGCGGGCGAGGCCAGAACGAACAAACCGAGAAACAGTCGTATAATTTTGATGCTGAGCGCCTCACATCTGATGGTTGAAGTGAGCAGTATAGACCACATTTGCTAAAGAACGGGCATATAGGGCGCTTACCGACGATCATGTGCGAAGACGCGTTTACGCGAGCGCGGTCTAATCAGGCCGGTCGTTTTTTTTGAGCGCGAATACCGATCTTGAAGCAAGCCCTGATCTAACGCAGTATCCGCTGCGTAATGTTAACTACGCCTGTTGTTCGCGCGCTGGTCGCTCTAAAACCCCGGTGAATCGTGCGATAAACAAATAAATTCTAAAGGAACAAACATGAAATACCGTTCAATCGCTGCGATTATTTTGGGGATCATTACATCGGGCTGCTCAACGCTGGTTTCTAAGGTATTTCCGCTGGACGACTTGCCCGCGCCTCCCGGGCCGCACAACGTGGGCACTCGGTTTTTTGAATGGGTTGATACAACGCGCGGGGAATCTTTTACTGATAATCCAGATGACCAACGCCGACTAGTAGGGCAAATATGGTATCCAACGGTCCCTACGTCGGGCGAGGCCGCGCAACCGTATTTAGATCATCCAGAACAGAGACTCGGTATGTTGGCATATCAATCGGGCTTACCTCGTTTCATGCTCCGGCATATGCAACGGGTTAAAACTAACGCGCTCCTCGATGCCCCCTTGCTAAGTCAGTCGACTAAGATGCCATTGGTTTTGTTTTCCCACGGTCTAGGTGGCATGAAAAATCAGAACACCATCCAGGCTGAGGCGCTCGCGAGTCATGGCTTTGCAGTCATCAGCGTAGACCATGCTTACGACGCTTTCCTGACTATTTTTTCAGATGGTTCAACCGCAGATTATCGCGCATCAGATGACGAAAACCGTACCGGCGATGATTTTTGGGCGTTTCGTTCACCTCAGCTAAATACCAGAGTCGCCGACCTCGTGTTTGTTCTGAACGAAATCGAGCGCTTAGGCGAACAACCTGACAGCATCTGGGCTCACCTGCAAAGTGATGCTGTTGGCGCATTTGGGCATTCTTTCGGTGGAGCAACAGCACTGATGTTGTTGGTGAAAGATGAGAGGGTAGCTAAGGCGTTGGCATTGGATGGTTGGATGGTGCCGATACCACCCGATATTATTTCTGCGGGCACAGAAAAGCCTTTTCAATATGTCGGACAAGCGGCGTGGTCAGATCCCATCAATTACAACAATCTGGATGCGTTTTTAAGCGCATCATCGAAAAGCGAAAAACAGTTAGTCTCAGGCACCAAGCATTTCGACTATTCTGACGCACCGCAGTTCTCTAATTTGACGAAGCGGTTTGGACTTTCTGGAGAACTCTCGCGTCCCGAACTTAGAACGCTCATCAACGACGCCGTTCTCACCTTTTTTAATCGTAAATAAGGCTGGCCGAATACTCAGCAAAATAATGGCAACCCCTTGTAAATAGAGCGTAAATCGATCTGTATGTTAGATAAGGTCGTAAAACAGTGAAAATCAATACAGTTAACTTACATGTCAGCGATTAGACAACTCGGTGTTATTGGAGACTTGCATTCGGAAGATATTCGTCTTGGGCGAGCGCTAGAATTTCTGGAACACGAAGGCGCGTGCGATATTATCTGCACCGGAGATATCGCCGATGGTCGGGGCTGCGTAGATACCAGCATACGCTTATTACGAGATCACGGCGTTAAAACAGTGAGAGGGAACCACGACCGCTGGCTGCTAGAGCGTAAAGCTCGCCATGTGCCGAACGCGCATCATCGCGAAACATTAAGTGAACAGTCGATCGCTTTTCTTGAGAACCTGCCCACTCAAATTCAGCTCAATACAATGGCCGGTTCCTTGCTGCTTTGCCACGGGGTCGGGGACAATGATTTAAGAAAGGTCTGGCCAGGCACTGAACGCATGCCGCTTGAACGTAGTCATGAACTCGACAAGATTATTGAGGAAGGAGAGCACCGATTCTTGATCAATGGTCACGTCCATTTCAAAACTATGATTCACTTTGAGAACCTGACTTTACTCAACGCGGGCACGATTAAAGGTGATATGTGGCCAGGCTTTATGCTGATAGATTTCGAGTTGCGCCTGATACGTGCATTCACCTTCGGTCCCGATGATTCAGTTATATCGACGAAAACGACGAGTCTCGATCCGGAAGCGAACCACCAAATTTGGTCAAACACGCAGTCCTTTAGCGGCAATTGGGACCCTCTGCTCTTGTTTCACAGGTCTGAAGACTGATTTTCAAGCGGCCAGCGACGTTATGGATGTATCTCTCATCTCGCAAAAATAGCTTGGCAGTGGATCGCACGTGGTATTCGATATCAGTGCAACAAAAACAGCGCTTTGATGGCTCCATGGCGACACGCTCGTCGTCATTCTTTGCTTTCCGGCAGTCGATCAAAGGTTTAATGTAGTTGCTTGAACCTACAAGTGATCTTAAAAACACCATGAAGCTCTTTCTCTTTTTTGCCCTGATAAGCTTAATTACTGCCTGTGGCGGTGGCGGGGGCGGGGATGGCGCCGCAGCGCCGGTACCTGCGCCGCCAGCGAGTACAGAGACACCGCCGGCCATTCAAACCTCAACGGTGAATTGGAGTTTATCCAGAGTTTCTCCCGCCGAGGCGGACACCACGGTAAATGCGGTCGAAGCAATACTGGACCATGTGTTCAGTGATGCCGCAGTTCAGTCAGCGATGTTGGTCAAGGATGGCTACATTGTTGGCGAACGTTATGCCGAGGGTATTGATGCCAACACGCTGGGTACCAGCTGGTCAGTGGCTAAAAGCTACTATAGTGCAGCTGTTGGCATTGCTGTCGATGAAGGCTGGATCAGTAGCCTAGACCAGCCAGCCAGCGATTTTTTCACTGAGTGGGAAGGCTCCAGTAAATCTGACATCACCATTCGCGATTTGTTAGAAATGCGCAGCGGCCTTCCCGCTAGCTCCCGCATTTTCTTTGCTGCTGACCAGACTGCATTTTCGCTGGACTTGAATAAAACACGGCCAGAGGGTGGCACATTCGTCTATTCGAATCCGACGTCCCAGCTCTTTGAACCATTGCTGTTACGATCCACTGGACTAGACGCGCATAGCTACTTGAGACAGAAATTGCTCAGTCCGATTGGCATTAACGTTGATCAGATTGGCATGTGGCGTGATGCAGTGGGTAATCCCGTGACCTACTTTGGTCTTGATCTGCGCCCTGAGGACATGGCGCGCTTTGGCCTGCTTTACGCTCGTGGCGGTGAATGGGATGGAACGCAGGTTGTCTCAGAATCTTATGTCACGGCCAGCATTAGCGCGCAAAGTCAGTTTTACGGCTTCCAGTGGTGGCTGATGAACGAAGCTTATTTTAACGCTGCCGTGCCCATTCAGGTGGCAGCCGCGCTCGGATTGGAAGGCCAAAAGATATATGTCTGGCCGGAGGGAGATGTTGTGTTGGTTGTCTTCACACGCTACGAGCACAATGCTAATGCCGGCTATACCTTAAGCCTGACTAATTTTCCTAGCACTTGCGCCGGCAGAAACTCTTGTAACGATGACGACGTGTCCGTTCCAAGCTTTAGCCAATATAACCTGATGTTTTTGCTGCAGGAATTACTCGACTAAACCGATTGCATTAGTTGACTGGTTCATCAGGTCTCCACACCCGCTGTGGCCTCCCGACTTGCATCCAGCGCATGCCGATTGGCTGCCATTGGATATTGGATCAGCGCAGATAGATGCAAGGTGCCCGCGCGAGCTTCCTTCTGCGGGCACGCTGCATTGTGTTAACTTTTTGACTTTTTAACTTTTTCGCAAAAATGTAACGACTCAATCATCGGTGATGATATCGGCGACTTCGAATGTCATGGTTTTCGCGACAAAATCGATGTTGCCGATCGCATAATGAAACTTGCCATCACTCAGCGTATTCAAGCCATACAACTTGAACAGACTGCCATTTTTAACATAGATACCTTGAAGTGTTGCAGTTGCTACCACTTCACCATTTTGTGTCCAAGCATGACCGGTATATTCTCCGCGATCCCCTAAGTCTTGCTTATCAGTGAACTCATAAGACAAATAAACCCGTCCGTAAGGACCGGCTTCGCCGGACGCAGACACTTGATAGTTTTGCCCATCAGAAGTGTAGGTAGAGTCAATTGTAAAATTCGCATCAAAAAACGAGTTTTTATCAAGCGCTAACTCAGCGGCAGAAACGGTAAAAGGCATTAAGCCAAACAGCAGGCATATTCGAAGTAAATGGGTCATATTTTTTGTCCTTGTAGGTTGAGTGAAGAAATCTGCACCCGAATACTATCGGCTGAGTATTTT
>CAJXBG010000203.1 GCA_913050215.1 uncultured Gammaproteobacteria bacterium | reverse complement strand
CGTTAACAGCCTCGACACCGACGATGACAATGACGGCATACTGGATACCGAAGATACGAGACCCTACAGTGAACGGTCCCTGGTGCCCGTTGGCTCAGCAGCAGTTTTCGAATCCTACATTAAGAACGGATTGTCTGAATGGGCTGGAGTTCAATCGGCGACTGCCGTAAGCATGCTTGACGCACCCTTAGCAAGTGATGCAATCGCCGTATCTTCTCCCGAAAGTTTCTCCGAGATTAATGTTCAGGTTGCCGGCGTTGACGAGGCAGATTTGACAAGATTCGACGGGCGTTATTTCTACACTGCCAGGGACAACAAGGTTTCCGTGTTGGCAGCAGATAACAATGCTCCCTCAACCAGCCTAATTAACACAATTATATTAGGCGATAGCGCAAGCATTAGCGGCTTATATCTGGTGGCTGATGACGCATCTGATAAGCGACTGGCAATGCTCGCAAACGATTATCAGTATCAATGGCGCCCCGACGAAGTCGTGCCTTGGCACTGGACCAACGGCACAACAACATTGAGCCTTTACGATGTCGAGCAACCCGAGTCTGCTTCAGAAATTACTACCGTCAACATTGAAGGATATCTGGTTGATTCTCGACGTATCGGAAACCTGCTTTATCTCATCACACGATCGACACCGACCCTTGAAGGTTTTATACCCTACCCTGCCACTTCTGAAGATCGTGCGAGCAATCAACAGGCGATCAATAATGCAGACATCAACGATCTATTACCACAGTATATTGATGGTGCTGGTGCGACCAACAACCTCGTCAGTGCGCAGAACTGTCTAGTCCCCAACGCTGAGAGCTCGAGCCTGCGGAGCCCAAGTATTGTGACCATCTCAGCAATTAATCTGCAGGACGCATCAGACATCAATTCCGTCTGTATGGCTGAAAGTGTATTTGCAACATATGTTTCACTCGACTCCATGTACTTGGTATCCAACCAGTACCCCATTTCACGACAAATCGATTTTTTTGCCGGGTTTGAGATCATCGACATCCACAAATTCACCTTCACGGATCTGGGCCCTGTCTATGCGGGCAGCGGGCGACTGAACGGTGGATTTAGTAGTGGCAATCCGGCCTATCGAATGGGAGAGCACAACGGCAGACTGGCAGTAATTACCTCGGAAACCTTCAACTCAGGTCACAAAATAACACTCCTTGAACAAGGCGAAAATTTTAACCTGGTCGAAGTCGGTCATCTGCCAAATGCGGAGAAGCCTGCGGCAATTGGCAAAGAGGGTGAGATGATTTACTCGACCCGAATTATCGGCGACAGAGCATATATTGTTACCTTTCTCACCACTGATCCCGTGTACGTGATTGATCTCTTGAATCTTGAAATTCTGGGTGAGTTAGAGATTCCCGGGTACTCCTCTTATCTTCACCCGATATCCGACGACCTTCTGCTGGGCATCGGCAAATCCGCTATCGTAGAAGATGGTGTTGCGTACTTTCAGGGCATGAAAATCCAGCTGTTCGATATCTCAGACCCAGCGGTGCCAGTGAGCGCTTCTGAAGTCGAGATAGGGTTCAGGGGCACTGATTCTGTCCTTTCCTACGATCCTCATGCATTCACTTATTTGCCCGACCCTGAAACCGGTTTGGACAAATTCGCCCTACCGATTGACGTACACGGGACAGAGGAAGATCCAGAGGCCACTGCCTCAACTTTCTATCCCTTTGATCGCACTGGTCTTTATCTCTTTGAGTTGGATACCAACGGTGCAACAATTACGTCAAAAGGTGCAATCACCCATCAACTGGAAACCTGCTCAGTAACAGGCGATCGGGGATTTCTAGCAGACGATGCGGTTCACTTTTTCTCGAAAGGGAAAGTACTGTCTGCGCCATGGGCTTCACCTGATCAGGTCAGCACGCTTACTTTGTCTGCAGATGAAGGGGATTGTTACTTCTTCTAGCTAAAAGATGCGCTACTCAATGGCCCCAGGAGACCCTGAGATACGCAGAGTTTCACTATTGGCAGCCCAGTCAAAATCCGAAGCTATTCTATCGAAACGTTTCTTCACCATTCTGCCAAATCTGGGATCTGTAATAATATGCAGTCGCTTTGCGATAATCGCCTCGGTTACAAGTTGACCCACTATATCTGGGTCGAGCCCTTTAGCCAGGTCGTTTGATATATCAGTATAAGCCGGCTTTGATCTTTGCGGACCATGTCTCTCAGGACGATTACGCGGAGCATGATAAATCTGTGTTCTCACCGCGCCTGGACATAACACCGATGCGCCAAAACCACCGATTTTACCTTCCTCAAACAGCGCCTCTGTAAGACCAACCACCGCATACTTGCTCGCGTTATAAATCGTCCATCCGGGATTACGCCCCAACAACCCAGCCATAGATGCGGTATTGACCACATGACCACCTTCGCCCTGTGCCTTGATGTGAGGAACAAACGCCTCACATCCATGGACAACACCCATCAAATTAACGCCCATACACCAATCCCAGTCACCAGAATCACATTCGTCAATGAGTCCACCAGTCGACACACCCGCGTTATTGCACACGACATGCACCTTGCCAAATGTTTCGATAGTCTCGTTCGCGGCATCCTGAACAGATTCGCGAGCGCCCACATCACAGACAATTGTCGAAATGGCATTCGAATCAAGGGTGCTTGCCGCCTTCAGGAGTGCTTCCTCCTCGATGTCAGCCATCATCACTTGCATACCGCGAGCGAGAAATGCCTTGACCATTCCCAAGCCTATGCCACTGGCCGCCCCGGACACAAACGCCACTTTTCCCTCAAAATCATCCATGCGTCAACTCCTCTACCCTTACCCAAAAATAATGCTTCTGATCGGTTTGATACTGCCTAAATCTTCCTATCACCACAACAGTATGAATTGAGTTGGCCAAACAGCAAAAAAGAGCACTTGAACCTGCTGCTAATTTGGTTTCAACTATGCACGTTACAAATACCGAGCAACCAAACTTGTAAATTCTATGAAAAAATCAGCGATCCTGACTCTATCGATGGGGTTTTTACTTCTTTTTGCATGGCATATACAGGCAATTGACACGCCAGAAGCAAGGGAACACGCGACAAAGATCCGGGCTTTGGCACTTAGCCATGCCACGGTGAACAATATCGAAATAGCTTACAAAGTCATTGGTGAAGACGATCACCCTGCCGTGCTGCTGATCATGGGACTGGGTGCCTCACATATTCTCTGGGGCGATAATCTCGTCATGCAACTAGTTGATGCGGGTTATCGGATCGTACTCTTTGACAATAGAGATACGGGAGACTCACAACGTCTGGAGGAATTTGGACAACCACTTCTCTGGTGGCAACTCCTCAAGGCCAGATTTGGTTTTGATGTCGATGCTGACTATACGCTCGAAGATATGGCTCAGGATTCAGTCGCACTTCTCGATGAACTGGATATAGAACAGGCGCATATTGTGGGCGCTTCAATGGGCGGCATGATCGCCCAAGCCGTTGCTTCAAATCATCCCTCTCGCGTATTAAGCCTCGTTTCAATCATGTCGACGCCCGGTTTTGGCGATCATCTCCCGCCACCGAGCACCGAGGCGAACGACCAGCTCACCAATATGGCTAAAGATAAAGTTGATAACAAAGCTCGCTTACGACAACTCGGTATTTACACAGAGTCAATGCCCCGGCAAATTATGGCGGTAATCAAATCAGGCGACCGCACAGAGGCAGTAAAAACGATTTCCGCGCCGACTCTCGTCATTCATGGTGTCGACGACCCCCTTATCCCTTTACCACACGGTGAATACACGGCCGCGCTGATCAAAGAATCCAAATTTGTTGCACTTGAGGGAATGGCGCATAACATTCCCCCGCAAATATTACCAAAAATTTTGAGCCATATGGTTCAGCACTTTGAGACGGCAGATCGCATCGCGCTATCAAACCCCGAGAGCATCGAATCGCTCCCTTAAGCCCAATCGTTGGAACCAATAAAAACCAACACCCTCGATAAATGCCAACAGATGAAGTTGCCACGCAGGTTGAATTGTTTCGAACGTCTTTTCGGCACTCACCACCACGTAAAACTCATAACCAACTAGTAACGCTAACGCCGTAATACTTCTCACTGGATTGCGCGCGCCTTCCACGCTAAGAAGCCACCCCATCAAAGCGAAATTCAAACAAGAAATGCCTGCATAGGTCACGTACTCTGGTAGAAAAAAATGCAGGAACATGACGGTCGTCACCACAACCACTAGTGTCAGTACAAAAAAATGCCTCGAGTGACACCTTTTTTCAAACACAGTGCCCAGCACAAGCAATACGAGAGAATTAGAAGCGAGGTGAGCTAGGGTGTAATGCGAAAATGCAGCAGTAAAAAACCGGAAATATTGACTTATTGATGCCCTGTCGTATTGAGTCCAGTGTCCGACATCGAGCAGATAGAGCACACAGCAAGTAAGAATGAGGATTAATGTCAGCCACGGTAATCTTATCACCGTCGGATATATCGAAACGCCATGACCCCTGCCAATATTAACAACGCCCAAGAGCTTGAACCACTGCTGCTATACCCTTGGCTTTTCACAATTTGATATTCTCCCGGTGCTTGCTTGACTCTCTCTTTGAACTGTTCAAGCTCTGTTTTCAGGTTGCCAATCAAGCTTGCACTGGCTTGTTCAAAACCCTCGATAGCATCTTCACGGGTTTGCTCCTCGAGACCTACCAGTGTTGATTTGCTCGATACACTACTTCCTCCGGGCGCACGAAACAGCAATTTCCTGCTGTCAATGTCATAGAGCACCGCGTCCAGCATCGTATGAGTTGAATTCTCTTCGGCGGGAATGATGTATGCTCCAACGATTGTCCAATAAGCTATCGATGCTAACCCTTCGTCGGTATAACTGGTTTGATCGTAAGAAACCAACGCAATGACGTCGATATTGAACATACGCTTTATTTGATTGAGATTATCGAAACTCCCCTGCGGCCGCAAATAATCCGAGGGTATGACCGTTATGGATTCAACAAACTCATAGGTTTTGAAGTGATCACTGATTGAGTTCATTAACTCGATCTTTTTTACCTCGTGTAAAGCATCACGAGCGTTAAAACCACTCGGTGTAAAGGCTATGCCTATCTTCAGCGGCAGGGTCAATATTGGAATTTCCTGGCTCACCTGCTGATTCTTTGACTCTGGATACAGATAATCGACTACACTACTATTACGATAGTTCGAATTCGTCTGGCATGCTGAAAGTAACGTCAACAGTCCAAGTATTACGAGTGTATTCTTCATTGAGCTTGCTCCATTGCAGTTTTTCCAAATTGAAGTTTTACCATCCCGGCATATAACGGATCACATTCGATTA
>CAJXBG010000202.1 GCA_913050215.1 uncultured Gammaproteobacteria bacterium | reverse complement strand
ACACCATAGCGGACTTTTGCCGTGGTCCCGGTAGGGTCCAGCACCGTTACCCGAATGCCATAGGTTGGGTCTGAGGTGTCGGTAGCTGCGCTTTGAAATGTATAAACTCCGTCTTTTTCGGACTTTACCATCGCTATAGGGCTTTGATCCCCATTTGTAAGGGTGGCTGTTCCGCCTGCGCTATCGTGCGTATATGAGAAATCATATGATCCGACATCTGGCGGATCCCAGTCAAAGCCCGACATGGAAAATGCTGAAGAAGAACTAGTGAATTTTGTATTGAAGATTGGATCTAAAACATTTGGGTTTTCGGCCAATGCGGCATCAAACCTGTCTTCGTCATAAAGTTCTAAGGTGCCATCAATCATTGTTCTGACGCCCATCTCTGCAAGATAAATGGGATCGTCGCCGTATCCGGCAATCGGCTGTGTCGTAAAACCGCTTAATCTTCGTAGTATTGTTTGTGCTGCCGTATCGCCTGCCAACGCACCAGCCTCGCCGCCCAATATACCTTTTTCTGTCACTTCGTTCAGGTGTATTTTTAAATCATTTATGTGTGATATAAAATCCTGAAAGCGGGTTTTTGCCGCGGAATTGGTATTGGCAGACCCAAAAGAAAAAGATTCCGTTGGTTGGCCATTCTCATGTGCCGTTGTTCCGGTTAAAACTATTTGGTGACCGGGGTATAAATCTTCAATAACATTTGAGGATCTGGTCACAGTGACTCCGTCAATTGTCATGATCGCGTTTGCTGCGGTACGTGTTTCTACAACCCGCTGGTCATGTTCTTCCAAAGAATCAAATGTCAATGTGGAACTAACCGGCCCCCCGGAGCCACTCGCGAGTATGCCTGCCTCTACAGTTGTGGTCGCGGTCGTAACCTTGGTGTGGCTCGATACCGCCGCAGCAATAGCCGTATCAATCTTGGTTATCAAATCCACGCGGTCATCAGTCGCTAGGACATCTACGGAGATCTCCAACTTCTCAAGCCCTGCAGTGGTCAAGTCGAAAGACAGGGTTCCTGCGCCTCCGGTATCCTCGCCGCTTACAGTTAGAACATTACCGGAAATCGCGACTCCAAACGCGGCCATTTCATCATTGCCACTTTTGACGCTGCTCAGACCGGAAAGGCTGGCTGTAGTTGCTGTACTCGATTTGGCTGACAGAAATTGCGTATCGCCAGTCGTCGAAGTAATTGTAAGAGAATTATCTGTACCCGCTTCGGATTTGATCAGTAATTTAACGCCACCAGCGCCCGTATCAATGATCTCGGCTCCAACGCCAGTCACCTCATTCAAGGCGTCTTTCAGACCTTCGACGGTATTGTTGGTTGAGTTGATCACAACGTCATATGATGAAGGCGTGAGGGAACTCCAAGCCGTTGTTGCGATTCTATAAGTACCCTGATCTATGGTGGAACTCGCTTTTGCAGTACTGGTATTCAGCGCAGTGTTTAGATCATAACTGAGGACCTGACCGGTTGCCATTTGTGAGATGGTAATATCTGCAACAAAGTCATTTGCCAAAGTCTCATCTATCACGGAAATGAAAACTTTAGAATTGTCGGAAAAGGGCAGACGACCGCTGGATGCTTCGAGTGATGTGAGATTTGTATTAAGATCTGACACCTTGCCTTTCAGCGTACCATAAGCCGAGATCGATGTTTCTGTCGTTTCCTTCGCTCTTTCCGTAAGAACCCTTTGGGGTACCGTTTCTGCATCAACCAGCGCTGTTACCACCGCGGCCAGGTCCATGCCTGATCCGTTTTTGTTCACACTTGATAAAACGTTTGGTTTTGCTGTTGAAGTCGTTGAAAGCTCTGTTTCGGCCATTTTACACCCCGGTTGTCTAGTAAGGTTAACGTCTTAATCGGCAGTATATTTAGGTTAGCGCGGCTATTATTAAATCACCTTGCCCTTATTTCAAGCATTGGAATAGCGCTAGGTTTCCTCGGCGGCTTCTGTTTCTTTTTCTTCCATGGGTTCCGCAAGATTGGAGGCGATTAAACTCTCTGCTTCCTTCGGTTCAACTTCAACTTCAAAACCTTTTGGCAAGTGCAAACCATTCACATCACAATCTTGTAATATTTTTAGAAATACCGGTTCTGTCTCCACTGGTTTTAATACATCTAAGTCTATTCGTAAACTTTCAGGCAAGTCCCGTCTCTCTGAAGGTTCGGGTATATTATCAATAGAGTCCATTTTATCAGGAGTTTCATTTCTTCGCGAGGCTTCTGTTCTGCGACGCAATATTTTGATGCGTGCCGACAAAAGCCCCATCCTCATTTCAGAGTCCTTAGTTTCGCTTAAAATATCCGATATTGTGGCCATTGCTGATCCCATAGATTCATTTGCTAGCAGCGCTAAAACTTTTTCGCGAACCGCTATTATAGAGGGGTCCAATTTTTCCGGTGCTGTATTTCGGCCCGAAGACATTTTTAGTTTTAGTTTGTTCATAACAAAATTCCTTTGATGCGTTTTGGCATCCTACTTGCAAAGTTCATTCCAAACAGAAGGCTTAAACTAGGAAACTTCAACATGAACGCATTAAGGCAGTATCTGGACTTTCAAGCAAGTGCGCTTGATATTCGTGAACGCCGGAACACGCTTCTGGGCTCTAACATAGCGAATGCTGGCACGCCTGGCTATAAAGCGCGCGATATCGACTTTGAATCGGAGCTGGAAGCACAAATCCAAGGGTCTTCTATCAAGACAACCAATAAAGTTCACTTGGATCCCGATGGTCCGTCAGAGCGTGTTTTATTTCGTGATCCATTGAACCCCTCGGTTGATGGCAACACGGTTGAACTGTCGGTCGAGCAAATGGAATTCTCCGAAAATACGGTCCGTTATGCAACGTCACTGACGTTTCTTAATAACCGCATTACCGGTTTGATGAGTGCGATTAGGGGCGAATAATGGCTGAAATTAAGAATATTTTTGACGTCGCCGGTCGGTCTATGGGCGCGCAGATGGTGCGATTGAATACAATTGCGTCGAACCTTGCCAACGCCCAGACAAAAACTGGTTCACCACAGACGGCCTATAAGCCTCTGCGCACGGTTTTTGAAACGGTCTATGAGACAGGCTTTAGTGCCGATACCTCAAACGGTCATGCCACGGTGGATGTCAGCGAGATCATCGAGTTGGAGCGCGAACCGATAAAACTGTTCGAGCCCAACAATCCCCAAGCCGATGCTGATGGTTATGTCTATGGCGCGCCGGTCGATGTGGATGAAGAGATGGTGGAAATGATGGAAGCCAGTCGCCAATATCAGAATAATTTGGAAGTCGTAACGACGTTGCGGGCGCTCATGATGCGCACCGTGAACATGGGTAAGTAAGTCAGGAGCACGATGATGGATATCAACAATAACGCAGCCAGTATTAAAGCCCAGAACGCGCTTCTTGATAAGTTGGGTATTTCGAACGCCTCCACTGCCAAGGCTGAAACAAAGGATGAATTGGGTCAGGACGAGTTTTTGAAGCTCATGACCACTCAGTTGCAGAACCAAGATCCCTTTGCTCCAATGGACAATGGCGATTTCATTGCACAGATGGCGCAGTTCTCGTCTGTTTCGGGTATTAACCAATTGAACGATACGATCGGCGCCATGGCCGGCCAAATTGAACAGTTCCGCATTGCAACCGCATCCAGCATGATGGGGCACTCAGTTCTGGTGCCAGGTGATACTGCACGTGCGGATGAAAATGGCGAAATTCATGGTGTAATGGATCTCGATGGTACATCGATTGCTACACAAGTGACCTATTCCGACGCCGAGACGGGTGCGATGTTGAAAACAGTCGACATGGGCGCACAGGCCAGTGGCTTGGTAGGATTTGCTTGGACCGACCTGCCGGACGCCTACAAAGATGGCTCCAAGGCAGTGAAGGTCGAGGTTAGCGTGAATAAAGGCGAGGGTCCAGAAAACCTTCAGCCCAGCATCTTCTCGCAAGTGATTGGTGCTTCGATGGACGGCCCGGACGGGGGCGTCATGTATGAATTGCCGGATAATGGGCAGGTAAGTGCAGAAGAAGTCCTGCGCTTCCGTATCTGATCAATCTTAAAATCTAAGAGACAATAATAAACTGACGGAGAACTACACATGTCATTCTATACAGCTTTGACCGGCCTTAATGGCTCACAGGCAGATATTTCAGCCAGCTCAAACAACATTGCCAACGTTGGCACCACGGGGTTCAAACGCAGCCGGGCCGAGTTTGGCGATATCTTCGCCACCTCGCCTTTGCAGAACTCATCTTCGTCGATTGGTTCCGGCACAATCATTAAAGGTGTGAAGCAACAGTTTACCCAAGGTAATATTGCCTCCTCACTGAACGCGCTTGACCTTGCGATTTCTGGCCAGGGTTTTTTCTGTCTCAAACCGTCTCTCACCTCTAGCCAGACCGTCTATACTCGAAACGGGTCGTTCAACGTGGACAACAACAGGAACGTTGTTGATAGCTCGGGTCAGTTTCTCCTGACTTACCCAGTGAACGAAGATGGATCTGTAACGGCCAAAGATCTTGACAGCGCGCTGCCTCTGCAACTGCCCGTGACATCGGGTGCGCCTCAGGCGACAAGTAATATTGACCTCGCGGTAAACCTCGATTCTGGCTCGCTAGTGGTGCCGGATCAGGAAGAATTTTCGGGTGGATATGTCTTTGATCCCAACAATCCGAATAGTTTTACAAATTCAACATCGCTCACCATTTTTGATGATTTGGGTAATCCGACTATTGCAACGGTCTATTTCATCAAAACGCAATCCTCTGCAGATGCTCGGGGTGACGGCAACAACAAATTTGATACTCGCTTGGTAATCAATGACACAGTTATTGATCCCAATCTGGTTCCGTCGGTGGATGAAGGCGGATCCCAGATTTTCATCGACCGGTTTGGCAAACAAATGACCGAAGTGCCGGATGATAACTTCTTCCTCGAAGGGAAGGGATCGGTTCTTTATAAGCTGGATGACCTCAATCAGCACGTCGATTCAGAGCCAGCCCGCATGACAGGTCAGGCGAGTGCGTTTGATTTTGGTGCGGAAGGCAACAACCTTGTTGAGATTGTCAATGATCCAATGCTGTTCAAAGCGACACGTGAAGCTGGCAACAACGGTAATATTTACTGGGGTAAAGATTTCCTTGCGGTCAGTGTTGATGACGCTGATACACCGGTAAGTATTGACCTGCGCCCCGGTCAATATAATGCGCAAGATCTGGCTGCAGAAGTCGAGCGGGCCATTAACGCCGCCTACGGTGACGACCGCAAACTGCAAGTGCGTTCGAACGTGGATGACAAGTTGACGATTGATCTATTCTCGCTTGGTGCAACAGGTGCTCTAAGCGGTCTTTCCACGCCAATTTCGGTTGACTTGCTGCAAGAAAGCTATG
>CAJXBG010000201.1 GCA_913050215.1 uncultured Gammaproteobacteria bacterium | reverse complement strand
GCTCGTCACGATCTCCATTAATGTTAGCTTCGAGAATCTCAGGCAGCCCTTCAAGTTCCTCTTTGAGTTCTCTCGCCAACCTGTACAGTGTTCGGTCAGGCACATTATCACCACCCAGCGTGATGGTGATCATCGGGAAATCAGAAACTGAAACTTCACGAACAATGGGTTCTTCAGCGGTAGTCGGAATCTTACCCTTGGCGGTGTCTACTGCTTCACGGACATCAATGACAGCCTGATCAGGATCAAAACTATAGTCGAACTCGATGACGATCGTCGCCGACCCCTCGCCCGAATAGGAGCTCAATTCTTCTATCCCTTCGATCGTCTTTAATTCAAGCTCCATCGGTCTTGCAAGCAACCGCTCTGCGTCCTCGGGAGAGATACCTTCATGAGGTATCGTGACGACGATCACCGGCACTGTAACATCGGGTTCGGATTCGATTGGAATCGCGATATACGACGCAACACCTGTCAGCATAATGACGATTAACAGTGAAATGACTGTGCGCGAACGGCCAATGCAAGTGGCGATATAGCTCGACATGGTGTTTTTCCTGATTCAGATAGGAACGCCAAAACGCTTCATATTTGTAAGAAGCGTCATTGACTAGGGCAACAGAACTGGGATCTACCTATTTAACCCAACGAGAGAGGTAATTGGCGACAAACTGATCCTCACCATTTGCCCCTCAAAAACATCTTCTTGTCCCACCGTAATGATCTGCGCGCGCTCTGGTGCACCACCCACCCATACACCGCCAGGATCTTCACCGACGATATTGACGGGGACAAAGCGCACAAAATCGTTTTCAACAATCCTAATGCCGACGACGCCTTCATCGTTTAAAACCAGTGATGCCGGGCTGATGAGATGCGCAAACTCCGAACCTGTGGGCACCCGCATTTGAGCCGTCATTCCGGCACGTATCTTTTGATCAGGATCAGCAACCGTGACTTCCACTGGGTATGCCCTAGTAGTCGAGTCAGGCGCTCGAGCAATGAAACTTACCTCTCCTTCGTAAGTGTCTCCCGTAATCAACTCAACCTCGACCCGATCGCCTAACGCTAGACTGTTAATATTTTTTTCCGCCACCTGCCCTACCGCCAACATAGGATCAATTTCTATCAGCGTCACGCAGACTTGTCCCGTTGCCAGAAAATCGCCTATTTCTACCTGTTGCATTTCCACAACCCCTGCGAAGGGCGCGCGAATCTCCGTTTTAGTCAGTGCAAGTTCTGCCCGCTTGGTTCGAGACTTATTCGCTTCAAGTTTTGCGTTGGCCTGTGATACGTTGATCTTGGACTGTAGACCGCGCTTCTTGAGATCAACAATACCGTTGTATTCGAGTTGCATACTTTTCAAAGAAGCCCGGGCTTCGTCTAATTCGCTCTGCCGTGTATCTACTGCGATTTTGCAGAGCAGATCACCCTGCTTGACGTGCGTCCCTTTAAGACCGGGCAGCGCTTCGACGACACCCGCAACCTCCGACCTGACCTGAACTATTCGGTTCGCTTCCGTTTGCGCGCGAACTTCGAGGTAGAGGTTTCTTGTGGTGGCCACGCTCTCAATACCGCGCACGAAGGGTGTTTGCTCACCCGCCGATTGGATTTGATCATCCTCCGCAGCGTTCGCGAGATTTGACCCCATATCGCCGGATAAAAGCCACACGCCCATGGCGATCGCAATGAAGATGGCAACAATATTTTTGGTGCTCAAGATGTACTCCTATAAACCCACGGCATATCATGCCGAGAAGATAGTGATAAACTGTCAATAAGTGTTTTGTTGTTATCTTCTCACTCGATCCGGAAGTCTGGTTTAGACAATTGAGGAGGCTTCCTCGGTTCCGCTCGTGTGATGATTTATTGGTCGTATTTTTAGGTCGCGAACAATACAGATTCTACGAAACTTCTTCAAGATTAGATCAGCTGTACAACTGATTATTCGCTCATCTCGCCTTAAATCGTCGAAACGGCTCAATGAACTCATCAATATTTCCTTCTAAAGGAAAACATAGCCGCCATTTGACTCTCTTGCCAGCCCAACAGAAAGCCATTAGCGATGGATCGGTATATGGCGAGATGAAACTGTGTTGGTGCTAATAATTGTACAGATTACGGAAAAAGTGCTCTTATAACCCAATCGACACGCGGTGTATCTCCACCGCTGCGAATTGATGGTAACGGTCAGATTGAAACGTTCCTTGGAAAAATTGCCGACAAAGCCAGTGGATGAGCATCTTCCTTTAAAGCTTATCTGGATCTATACCCTGCCAAGGGTTGCGATGGGCATCATGGCAACGCTCTTCGGCGTTTACTTGATGAAATTTTCAACCGATGTACTTTTGATCGCTCCCGCTGCCATGGGAACATTGATTGCTGCGTCAAGAATATGGGATGGATTTTCTGATCCCATGGTGGGCTACCTGTCGGACAGAACTCGGTCTCCCATGGGGCGCAGGCGGTCATGGTTGTTCTATTCTGCGATACCAATGGGCATCGGCCTATTAATGATCTGGTCACCACCGTCGATGCTCACCGGCGCGATGGTCATTCTGTGGATGGCACTGGCCCTGCTGGTTTACGAAACAGCTAGCACTGCGTTCTACATACCCCATGGCGCGCTAGGAGTGGAACTAACACCCAATTATCACGAACGAACTAGGCTCTTCGGCTACTCACATATGTTCACTGCAATAGGCGCTGTTTTCGGTCTAGCAGCGTTGTATTTCATGGGTGAAGCACAGGATAAACGCACTTTTGCTTTTTATCTTTCCGCTTTTGCGGGCACCCTCGTTGCGGCAATGATTCTGTGGTCAACATACAACCTGCCCGAGCGTCAGGATTACCAGGGCCGAGGACCGGATAACGTCTTCAAATCGATCATCGATGTATTCAAAAACCCTCATGCCTTACTGCTATTAATTGTCTATGGCATAGAAACATTTGGTGGCGCGGTCATTGGCGTATTGGTCCCCTATCTCGTGGAATATGTCATACCCGAAGATCAGTTGCCTATGTCTGGATCGGCATTTATGGTGTCAATCTTGCTGGTTTACACCGTGCCGCAATTCGTATTCACACCACTTTGGATTCGCCTAGCAAAGCGCTTTGGCAAAAAGAAGATATGGGCGGCCTCGATGTTTCTCGCTTCGGCCACTTTTTTTGGCTATTTCTTCGCCCTTGAAAACTTTAATTTGTTGTGGTTTCTTGCATTTTGTCATGGTCTGTCCTCAGGCTGCGGACTGGTCGTGGCGCCAGCCATCAAAGCCGACATTATCGACTATGATGAATTTTTGACCGGTGAGCGTAAAGAAGGCGCCTACCTTGCTGTCTGGAATTTGGTGCGTAAGTCTTCTGCCGCGATTACTGCACTGATCGTAGGTTGGGTGTTACAGTTCTCAGGCTTTGAGCCTAATGTGGCACAAACAGAAGAGGTCAAGTTTGCGCTTCGCGCACTGTTTTCGCTTCTACCATTTTCCTGTTATCTGATCGGCGCAATATTATTTCTCAGATTCCAATTCAACGAAGCTGAGCACAGCGAAGTGAGACGCGAACTGGACAACAGAAAATCTGACGCACAGGAGCAACCCGCAGCATGAACCTGCCTGACATGTGGCTTGAGATAATCTCGACGACGCTAGTTTTCTTTTTAATCATGGATCCGCTGGGTAATGTGCCCTTATTTATGAGCGTACTGAAAAGCGTGCCTCCGGAACGTCATCTTAAGGTGATTGGTCGTGAGTTGCTTATCGCTTACTTTATCCTGCTTATCTATTTATTTGCCGGACGCTATATATTGGACTTTTTAGGTCTGTCGCAAGAGGCGATATCCATTTCCGGAGGAATCATTTTGTTCCTTATTGCGCTACGCATGATATTCCCAACCCCTCAAGGCGTGTTCGGTGACCCAATGGAAGGTGAACCATTGATTGTACCGCTCGCCATCCCCGCAATCGCTGGCCCATCAAGTCTTGCCGTACTCATGTTAATGACAACCACTCAGGCAATGCTGCCGCTGTTCATCGCAATATCCGCAGCATGGTTAGGTACCGCAATCATCTTGCTCACTTCAGCACCGCTTCACAGAGTGTTGGGACGCCGCGGACTCACCGCAGTTGAACGACTGATGGGCATGTTGCTTGTCATGATGGCGGTTCAAATGATGATTAACGCCATTCGAGGCATTGATTGGGTTTGAGCCCATTCACTGGCTAGGGTTTGCACCCAAGGATGGAGCAAAGTCGGCCATCCGACACGACAGCCTAACAGCGCAGACCTTCAACTGGCAGCGTCAAGATCAACTAATACAGCGTTCACCAACAAATGGGCCGTGTTAGCACTATTGAAGAAAGAGATGTAGTCATTGCCATCGCCAATTGGGTCTGTCTTGACCTCGAAATCTGAAGTCACGCCACTTGGCAAGCTACCGACTATATTCGACAAATCCTGACCATTGAGCGTGATTTTATCGGTGCTGTCCCCGGTGATCACCAATTTAGATTTACCGTCGGCCACGCTACCAATTTCAAGTGCATCATCTGCAACCCAGTCCAGAATGTCATCAATATCAAGTGTTAAGTTGTTGGCAGTACTATTCGCCAGACTTAGCACTTCGATACCATCAAGCTTATCGATCCCCGTCAAATCCACTGTCGTATCTATTAAGAGTGTATCAAGCCCTAGCCCGCCATTGATGACGGTGTCAGCGCTGTCGTAGGTCAGAGTATCATTACCTTTGTTTCCGCGCAGCTCATCAGCACCGGCATCACCCTTTAAAGTATCGCTTCCCATTCCGCCTTTCAGAATGTCGTTTCCAGTTCCGCCTGACAGCACGTCATTACCCGCATCGCCATAAACTGTGTCGTTGCCGGCACCACCATTCACCGTATCGTCACCAAGACGACCATCTAGATGGTCATCCTTCTCGCCACCGGTTAAGGTTTCATTGCCGCTGCCTCCATATTGAATCAGGGAGCCATCCGAATTAGTCACCTCCAGCCTGACAGCCTCGTCTACGAATAAAGCGACTTTTGCATCCGTCGATTCCACCAGCGAAAAGGCTTCATCAGAACCCTTGCTCTGAGGGTCAAGCGAACGATCAGTACCAATCTTAAAATCACCGCTTAGCTTAACAAGATCGCCTTGGTCACCTACGACAAACAATTCGTTACTCGCACTGGTGTAGTTTTTATAGCCATCTACAATCTGAGTAATCGCCGCAGCATTCAACTGGATTGTCTGGGCACCGTTGCCCTCGAGCGAGAGTATTTCGATATGATCAATCAGGTTACCCGGAATAAAGCTGCTCGTATAATCCAACGACTCGGCAAGCAACAACTCATCAACACCATCTCCCCCATCAACCCGTTTGAAGGTCGAAAAATCTGCTATTATGACATCGTCTCCGCTCTGTCCGTAAACGATATCGTTTAAACCCACGAAGGAAACTATATCGTTGCCAGCTCCACCTGTAATTATTTCTGCCGCAGACGTTCCGGAAAGTGTGTCGTTAG
>CAJXBG010000200.1 GCA_913050215.1 uncultured Gammaproteobacteria bacterium | reverse complement strand
TGTTGAACCGGCCCGACATGTTTCTCGATATATTCGTCTATCATTTCATGGTACCGACGAATACGGACTTCCTGGTTTGATAAGTAGACTCCTGTAAAGCCTCTGGAGCGGAACCCGCGCTGTTGTGTGACAAATACGGCGACGTCTTCTTCGATTGCAGGCCCTATGGAGTCTTTCCCGTATTCCAGCATAGTAACCTCCGCTTCATCGTCATCCGGTGAGGTAGTCACGGCCTGACGTGAACGATTTAGGCTCGCATCCTCGTTAAGTGAGGCTGGGCTTGCGTACCACCAATTATCGAATAGACATTGTTCGGGATCGCTCATGTGTGGTCGAGCCCTCAGGAAATGAAACCCATCCGCCCACACAGATACAGCAAAGTTTGGAAACAGTGTGTAATGGAACGCATCGGTTAATTGCTCTTTAGGTACATTGGCATAGTGCGTATAGCCGCGGTCGGGTCCCAATTTTTGTTTGGCGTCTTGAAGCGCGGGACGGGTATCTTCCAAGCGGCTCTTATACTCGGCGGGATCAAGGTCCCAATAGCGGAGTAGGCTAGCAAGAGGCTCGACGATATTGCCCTCTGCGTCCTCGTGACCCACGCCAAACCCACCTTTCATCACCATTCGATTGTGGCCTTCATCGGCCAGGTCAAATTTTGTTTCTTTAAAGTAGGTGTCGATCGCGCCGCGGATTTTTTTGCGATCTGTATCCGGGGTCGCGCTCATGTGCACCGTGGGTACGTGATAGGATTCATTGAAGTTATCCAGCACAATCTTCCAGTTACAAGGAAGCCACATGGTATTAGCGCTAGTTCGTTTCCACGTGTGAATTTCTCGCTGTTCCCATTCATCCCAAATTGGACCTAAGTATTCTTGCAGCGAAATACAATCGGGATCCATATTCACCCAGATAAACCCTGCAAAAGTCTCGCACTTTAGTTCACTAAGCCTTACGTTGTCGCAAGGGTTCCCTTCAGGAAAATCCTCTTTGTCCGGTGCAAAATTCAGTTTCCCATCGGGTAAAAACGCCCAGCTGTGGTACTTGCAAACGAATCGTTGTAGTACGTGTCCTTTGGTCTCTTCAACCAGCGGATTACCCCGATGTTGGCAAACGTTATAGAAAGCTTTCACACTGCCGTCCTTCTGGCGGACCATCAATATTTCTTCGCGACCCAGTTCTTCTTTTTGCCAATCGCCAAAGTTAGGTAATTCAGCCTCTCTACCAAGCAACAACCAGGCTTTTGTCCACATACCTTCCCATTCCTGTTCCAGGAAATCTTTTGAGGTATAGCGAGTGCCGGGGATTTTGTGTCCCTGAGTAGCCTGTTGTGGCCAGTCTTCGAGTTGTGTGGACATTAAGCGTCTTCCTTTAAATGGTGATCAATAACAGTATGTCTAATGGGTCTCTGTGATCATTCTACGCTAACGCAGACTTCAGCTTTTAGCGAATTATGGGTTAGTGATATGAGTGCCGCGGCGTACAAGTTCATGGCGAACAATTTTCCATGCCCCGTCAATACAACGGTAGTCGGTGAGATACGTAGCCCAAAGCGTGAGCTGTGAATCTGGTTTGGTTTTTAAGTAATGCATGGCCTGTACATCAACGCGGGTAGATGCATTGTCACCGTCAATATCGACGAGTTGCGGCCCCAGCATATGTTGAGTTTCACCAAACGCTTCTAATTTGTTTTTAACATCCTCAACCCAATTGTCAGCACCCGCCAATGTCTCGGGGCCAAAGCCCACAATTTCAACATCATCAGCGAAACAGCTGCGATATTGCTCCATGTTTCTATCATCGACACCTGCAGCATAGCGGGTCATGACATCCTGTATTGCGAGACGGGTTTCGAGTGCAGTCATAGTCTACCTGTTAGATTTTGAGAAATTTGGTTTTTTAGTTCAACAGTTCGTGGCAGGACATACTTTCCAGCGCTGCGAGTGAGCGTTGTAACATCACTCGACCAAGTTCCATGCCTCGCTCATTACCGGGGTCTAAAGTGCCACAAACGGCAATGGGCGTGATCATTGTAATCATCAGGTTGAGACGATAGTCCCGAAGGCACTCATCGAAACTGTAATCACGCACGCCGCAATCAATTAACGTCTCATGATATCTGCGAAGCTCTTGTAACTCGATTTCACCTCGTAAATCACTATCACAGCTCTGTGCGCTGAAATAGGCGATGTCGTGAGGACCTTTGCCACCCATTGTATTCTGCCAATCCACTGCGATTATTTCGGCTTTCCCATCGATAACAGGCAGTAGCATGTTATCTGTTCGGTAGTCACCATGGATCACTGTTTGGGTGCCGGACATTGCCTGCTCAAATAACTCTTTAAATTGCTCGCCTATGCCAACGACGGTATTTTCAAGGTTTCCGGTGAAGTATTCTCCAAACATGTCTAGCGTTGGTTGCACACCGGGCTTATAAATCACGTCCCGCCGAAATAGGTTTGTTTCTTCAATATTCTGATAGTTAAGCCAACTTAACTGCTCAGTTTTACCCCAATAGCGACCGTGAAGCTGCGCCGACCTAAGAAAGGCAAGGGACATTATCTCTCGGGAACAACCTACCAGTTGGTTCCCGGCATCGGCATCTCCCATGTCCTCTAGCACCAACAGAAAATCTTGGGTTGATTCATCTAAATAAGCATACAGACACTGGGGTGTTCGGATGGGACAGTCATCCGAGAGGTAGCGATAGAAATTCACCTCATTTGCATAAAAGTTTAGCCCTTTTGAAATTTCGACATTTTCAGTTTGCGCGATCACTTTAACGATACAGGTTGTGCTCGTGCCGTCAGCCATTTCTATTGTGGCCCGTGCAATGGATGACATTAGACCAACGCCTTCGCCAAGAGGAACAACATTGACATTCACAGCTGGGCTACTTAATTGCAGGATCTTGTTGGCAAGTTCGGCATCAAACTGGGTAGCGTTCTTTAATACGACCCCCATATGGGCTCCTAAAGTTCTGTGGTACATTATTGCTAACATAATAAGGAAGAACCATGAAACTACAAGATCGATTTGACTTAACTGGACAAGTCGCCGTTGTCACAGGCGCGGGGCGCGGTATCGGTGAGGGCATTGCATTAGATTTTGCCGAGGCCGGGGCTTCCGTTGTTCTCGCTGCTAGAAGAACTGACGAAATCACAGCAGTTGCGGATCGCATTAATGCTAGAGGTGGAAACGCCATCGCGGTGACGACCGATGTGACAGATGATGACGCGGTATTGGCGTTGGGACAGGCAGCAGTTGATACCTTCGGTAGTTTAACCATTTGGGTGAACAATGCGGGTGGCTCTACGATGCGGATGCCGCTGACAGAATTACCGCGACAAGAATGGTACGAGACCATTCGCTTAAATCTTGACTCGGTTTATGTTGGATGCATGACGGCGGTCAAATTCATGAAAAAGGGATCTATTATCAATATTAGCTCCGGGGCTGGTACGGGTCCTGTCCCGGGAAGTGCTCACTATGGGGCTGCCAAAGCAGCGGTAAATTCGCTGACCTGGACGCTTTCCGCAGAGTTGGCACCTAACATTCGTGTTAATGGGGTTGCTCCGGGCGCAATACCAACCGAGGTCATGTTGAAGGCGCTTGATAAATCAGAAGACCAGTTGGATGAGTTATTAGAAGAATGGAATATTCCACTCGGCCGGTTAGGTACGCCAGAAGATATTGGTTCAGCCTGTGTTTACCTCGCGTCAGACGCCGCTGGTTGGGTTAGCGGTGAGATTCTTCGGGTAGGTGGTGGCGCCAAACCTCGTTAGTCTGACGCCACATTCTATAGCAGAGCATCATCGGTTAAATATGATTGGAGAATAGTAAAAATGCGATATGAGTATTCAACATTAACGACGGAATATACCAAGGGTGTCATGTTTGCGACGATTAGCAATCCACCCGCAAATGTCATGACCACGGCTTTGTATACGGATTTGGTCGCATTCACAGCGGAGGTTGAAACCGATGATAGAGTCCGGGTTGTCGTTTTCCAAAGTGCTGATCCTGAATTTTTTATTGCACATTTTGATGTCGAGATGATCCTGACTTTCCCTACTGATGATCCTGCCCGTCGTCCGGAGAAATCGAGCGACTTCCATTTGATGTGTGAGCGGGTGCGCAATATGCCAAAAGCGACAATCGTAAAAATGGCAGGGCGTGCCGGGGGTGGCGGTAACGAATTCGCTGCCTCCTGTGATATGCGATATGGCGTCGCTGGTAAAACCAAAATCAACCAGATGGAAGTGGCCCTAGGTATTTTACCTGGCGGCACCGGCACTCAGAGACTCCCTCGCCTCGTTGGTAGAGGTCGCGCGATGGAAATTTGTCTAGGAAGCGATGACATTGATGCCGAAACATGTGCTGCATGGGGTTACCTGAACCGAATATTTCCCAGTAGCGAAGAGATGAGCGATTGGGTCGATCAATTGGCTTATCGCATCGCCAGTTGGCCCGCTGAAGCGATTGCGTTATGTAAGGCTTCAGTGAACAATTCGGAAAATGAACTTTCTGAAGCGCTATTGGATGAAGCCTACTTGTTCCAGCAAACGCTCCGTACAGAAGGCGCTCAACGAAATATGCGTAAAGCGATGGAGTTGGGTGCTCAAACACGTGAAGGTGAACTTCGCATGGGAGAGCTTTGTCGTGAAATTGGGGAAGCAACTCAAAGCGAAGATTGATGCTGTTAGGAAATTACGCTGAAAATGTAGCTAGCCTCGACGGTCAGTCGCGGAAGATTACCTCGGCCTGCGGTAGTGGAGAATTGGTTTTTAGATCCTGGGCCTCGACTCAGAAGACAAACCGGTCGCCGCTATTACTTGTCCACGGTGGGTCAGGCTCTTGGACACATTGGTACTTAAACATCAGATATTTGCGTAACCACTTCGACGTGTATGCATTAGATCTGCCGGGTCTTGGAGATTCGGCTACCCTTGCTGAAGGCTATACCGCTAAAGATGCGATCGCGGTTGTAGCAAATGGACTTGAGAAAGCCTTTCCCGACCAACCCGTGCATGTGGCAGCTTTCTCTTGGGGGTGTGCGGTGATGTCTCAAGTCTGCGCCCTAAATCCTGATAAATTTCTTTCATTAACACTGATTGGCCCTGCCTCGCTTGGTGACATTCCAAGGCGGGGTGGTATGCAACCTCTGATTAAAAAAACAGCTGTTATGAGTTCAGTAGAAATTAATGAGGCGAACCGAACGAATCTAGCTCGTTTGATGATTTACGATCAGACTAAAATCGATGATCTCGCTGTTTATTTACAAACCGAGAATACGCGCAGGGCGCGTTTTAACTCACCCCAATTTGCGCAAACTAGACTAACGCTTGATGGGGTAGCTGCTCATACGGTGCCGCTGCAGGTTATTTATGGCACTGAAGATGCGTCAGCCAAACCTGACGTGGCTGGTAAGAAACAGCTGTTTATTGATGTTCGACCTGATGTGAGTTTTCATCTCGTTCAGGGTTGTGGTCATTGGCTGCAGTACGAGAAGCCTGAGG
>CAJXBG010000199.1 GCA_913050215.1 uncultured Gammaproteobacteria bacterium | reverse complement strand
GCAGGCAAGTGCTGCGCAAAACGCCATCACGATGCAAGCACGCCCTCCAGATAAAGATACATGTCTAGTCAGGTTTTCATAAGTCACAAGGTATATATCTTCGCTCTGATGAACGCCATCATGATAAATCTCCGGTACGCCTGAATCGCCTTACATCTTTGGTAAACCCTACTAATATGTTTCGGCAAGGTACTGCTAACCACTAAAAGACCCAAAAAGGGCGCCGCTTATTTAAGCTAGATTACCGCTCAAACGCAAGCCAGTCACCAGCTATCAACAATAGCTGATCTTAGCCTTCAACCCGCTAGAGACTGCGCTTGAACAAAACTTTCAGGCAAAAAAAAGGGATGAAAATCATCCCTTTTAAGTGCTGCGAAAAGAACTAGGCGTATTGCTTTAGCTCTTCTCTGGCAATGACGCGTCTGTGTACCTCATCAGGTCCATCTGCGAGTCTCAATGTCCGTTGTCCCATCCACATACCAGCGAGTGGCGTGTCCTGTGAGACACCTAGAGCGCCATACATCTGGATCGCACGATCAATCACGCGAAGCGCCATGTTAGGCACGGAGACCTTGATGGCTGAAATGTACTTTCGCGCTTCTTTATTGCCAATCTCGTCCATCATGTGTGCCGCTTTCAATACAGCAAGCCGACATTGATCAATTTCAATCCGTGAATCGGCGATCACATCATAATTACCGCCCAGTTCAGCCAATGGCTTACCAAATGCTGTACGTGTCAGCGCTCTTTTACACATTAACTCGAGCGCACGTTCAGCAACACCAATTGAACGCATACAGTGGTGGATGCGGCCTGGTCCAAGACGTCCCTGTGATATTTCGAAACCACGTCCTTCGCCAAGAATAATATTGCTCTTGGGCACACGCACATCTTCAAAGGTGATATGCATATGGCCATGCGGCGCATGATCGTGACCAAACACCTTCATCGGACGAACAACAGTCAGACCAGGGGTGTCTTTGGGCACAAGAATCTGAGACTGTCGAAGATGCTTGGGCGCATCCGGATTAGTCACAACCATCGTAATCAGAATCTTACAACGGGAATCACCGGCACCTGAAATGTAGTGCTTAGACCCATTAATCACCCACTCATCGCCATCTAAAACGGCGCGTGTCGCAATATTAGTTGCGTCTGAGGAAGCGACATCAGGCTCGGTCATTGCGAATGCAGAGCGGATCTTTCCCTCAAGCAACGGCTCAAGCCATTCCTTCTTTTGCTCTTCAGAACCAAAGCGCTCGATTACTTCCATGTTACCTGTGTCAGGTGCCGCACAGTTAAACACTTCCGAGGCTATCGGGTTTCTTGCCATGACTTCAGCCAAGTGAGCATATTCCAGATTGCTGACCCCTGCTCCACCCTGGCTCTCTGGGAGAAAGAAATTCCACAGACCGGCCGTTTTTGCTTCTGCTTTCAAGCCATCCATAATTTCCACCTGACGGGCACTGAGTGACCAACGATCGCCGTCTGCGCCGACCAGGTTTTGAAACTCATCTGTCAAGGGATCAACCTTTTCCTTCACAAATTTGTCTATTTTGTTTCGAACGGGAATCAGTCGTTCGCTTATATCTAAATCCATCATCAGCGTGTACCTCGGGAAGTAGCCGTCATTTTTTTGGTTTCTATTTTGTTTAATGTCACACCGCAGCTATGCAGTATGAGCATCGGCAAACAACGCCATACTACTCCTATACGGGATCCGTTAAATACTTTTATGGAGCTGCGTTATATTGTCCTATGCCGAACGTTGATAGCAGCGATTATCGTGCTCGCTGCGCTGCGACCACAGAGGGGTTACGCTCGGTTCGAGGTCCCCAGAAAAAGAATACAACGATAGCAATGAGACTGGAAATACCTGCCATCACAAAGGATGCCGTGTAGTTTCCGGTTTCACTAAGTAGATACCCCATCAGAACGGGGCCGGCTGCAATTCCCAACATGGTCAGCAAATTAGAAGTCGCATAAATGCGACTATAGTGTCGCAAGCCCCAGACTTCAGCTATCAACAGCGGTTGCAGCATGAGCAGATTACCGACAGTAATGCCTAGCAATGCCAACCCCAGTATCAGACCAAAGGCACCATTAGAAAAAGCCAGTACAAACAGTGAGACTGCTTGTAGCAACATAACAATCAAGGAGAAGGTATGCCCCGACATTCGGTCAACAATCAAGCCACCGATGAGCCTTCCAATCACACTAAAAAGCGGCAAGACACCCAGCACTACTGCCGCTTCAGCCATGGTCAGGTTTTCCATCACAAGTCCATACTGATGAGCGATGCCGCCAACCTGAGCTAACATGACAAATATCCAGGCGACACTTAAGCCCCAAAAAGTTGCTTCGCGAATAGTCATGCTGAATTCGGCACCGGACATAAAACTAGCTTCTGAGACCCCAGATGCATTTGCCGACATAGGGACTGCGTTGACAGAGGGAAAGGGTCGAATCACAAGCAGCACTAACGGCACAACACCGATAAAATATACCAAACCAAACAGTGGCGTCGCCGACGCCAAGCCAGACTGCTCAATTAGCATTGCGGTTATTGGCGTCACCAGTATGCCGCCTACCGACAACCCCGTGGTGGAAACGGACATTGCCAGCGCGCGTTTATCAGTAAACCAGCGCGCGATAAGCGTGGTCGCCGGTAACAATCCGGACGCGGAGAATCCAATGCCAAAAAACAAATACAGGGCATAGACTTGCCAAATTTCAGAGACATAACCAATCGCTGAAAGCGTTACCGACGCCAAAAGAGCACCACCCACCATGACGTATCGCACATCATACCGATCGATCAATATCGAGATGCCTAGTCCCGCAACCCCTCCTGCGCTGAAGAAAATCGACACCGCGCCTGAAATATCGGTGATTGCAAAACCCTTTTCAGAGACCAGCGCCTGGAGCAAAACCGAGTGGATATAAAACCCAAGCCCTGAAGTGAAGCACATGACAACAAATAGTGCCGCGACAATTTTCCAACCATAGTACATAAATGTTGCTCAGAAATTACTGACGGCGTGACTGCCTCAAGTATAGAGCGCCGAATCATACGTCATTATGCTGCTACGTGGACGCCGGCTAATAAATTATTTCTGGCGTAGAAAAAGAACCTCAATCGTGACAGCTCTCGTCGTTACGGTGAACTGGCGAGTTCAGATAAAGGCACCTTATCGGTGATAACTGCGACCGCGCTGCCTCTATCGAAGACGTTGCTAATCTGACTACTTGATTTTCAGTCGCCATCAATTTTCAATAGCCATGTTGTCAATTACATGAGGTCATTGTTTTGCCTGACACCCCCATTAAGTTCATTCACCCTGTCTCTGCAGAGGTCATGGGGTTGGCCACTCGATGGTTGATGCCCAAGGATACGACTCATGTGATGCTACTTGCCCATGGTGCTGGCGCAAACCTCGATCACCATCATATGCAACATATCGCTGACAGCCTTGCCGAAAAGCGCATTGCGACGCTCAGATTCAATTTTCCTTATATGCAAGCTGGCAAAAAACGAACGGATGCGCTCCCTGTTTGCCTCGCGGCTATTAATTTAGCCCTGCAAGCGCTACTACATAAAGAGACAAGCTGCCCCGTTCTTTTAGCTGGACACTCGTTTGGCGGCAGAATGATGTCACACTATGCGGCAACTCAACTCGCTGACGAAGAGCTTATACCGGCGAGCCAGAGAATTGCCGGCCTCGTTTATTTTTCATTTCCTCTGCATCCTACCGGTAAACCTGACACGAAGCGCGCCGGCCACATGTCAGAGATCGCTTTACCACAGGTTTTTCTTAGTGGAACCCGCGATACCCTGGCACAGGGCAATTTACTAACACAAACCGTAGACGGTATGCAGAACGCAAAAATCCATTGGCTAGACACCGCCGACCATGGTTTTAAAATACTCAAACGGACCCGGACCAACCCTGAATCGGTATACCAAGAATCTGCCCGAATCGTTCACGACTGGCTACCAACTTGTCATTAGCTCAGGGCTGTTTATATAAGAACCGCTCAGGGCTGTTTACCTAAAAACCGCTCAGGGCTGTTCCGCAACAAATCCAGCCCATGAACTCATGTAGGTGACGAATTTATCTGACAGACCTTCCTGCCGCAGATGCGCTGCGCTTACCGGGGTTTCTAGCGGTATAAAATCCTGATTAGCTTGATACTGGTTGGGAAAATCATGATGGATAATTGCGGCCCTTCCTAACATGATCCAATCGACATCAGAAGATATTGCCTGTTCAGCCTCTTCCGGGGTTCGAATTTTGCCAGCAATGCCTAAACGCACGTTGTGCCGTTGAAGCTCAGTAAAATAAGACAACAGAGAACGGCCCTGGAACTCATCCTCAATCGGTTCCTTAAAAACATCCCACAACGACAAGTCCAGAAAGTCGATCTTCCCTTCAGCCATCAGCTCTCCAGACAGCTGAACAATTTCAGCTAATTTCATGCCGAAGCGCTCGGGTGAAAGTCGAATACCCAGACAAAAGTCCTCGCTACAACGCTCGCGGATGCCCGAGATAATCTCACGAATAATCCTTGCGCGATTCTCCAGCGAGCCGCCATATTCATCCGTACGGAGATTAATTTCAGCACTCAGAAACTGACAGAGAATATATCCGTGTGCACCGTGTAGTTCGACGCCATCAAACCCTGCTTTTTCGCAACGAACCGCAGCCTCAACAAAGTCATTCACAAGGTTTTTGACTTCATCGTTAGACAATCCCCGAGCACCTGTTTCGTCATTATCGGAGGGGCATACAGGCGTGCCCACAATATCAGCCGGAGACCGCATACCCGCGTGATGAACCTGACAAATCGCTACACTATCGTTGGCTTTAATTTCAGCGGCAAGACGGCTCAAGCCCGGCAGGTGATCATCATCGAAAACCCCTAACTGCCCAGGGAACCCCTGCCCTACAGCTTGCACATGTGCAGCACAAGTCATCGTAAGACCAAATCCGCCTTTCGCACGCATCGTCAACCAGTGATACTCCTCCTCTGATAATTTACCGTCATCATGACTCTGTGAATTTGTTAGCGGGGCCAACATAAACCGATTTTTCATTTTAGGACCACGGATAAAATCTATCGGTTCAAACAACTTGCTCATACAACTATTTCCTTCTCACTTGGGTGATGTGGCGTTATGCCATTCAGCTTATATTGCCATTATCGGCTTTGAGGGTGTAAAACAACAGAAAGTTCTGTGATAACACGTAACCAACCAATTGGAATCAAACCCTTCGATTTACAGTAACGGGCCGAAGCTTCGCTCATGGTAGCTTTCGTCTTCAGGTGATTTAACCTACTTATTCATTAAAATTTCGCATGTGACTCCCAGTAATAGCCTCACTCCAATATCGGTTACCGGTCCAGTAACCTTCGACCCTAGCATCATGTTTTAACGATAAATTGCAGGGGTCTGATAATTTACTATCCATGTCTTTTTTTCTGATTGCGCTAAGGTGAGCAGATCCGTAAAACTATTCATTCCCTTGTCCTGAGCTTTGGAAACAGCGAAAAACACTGCACAACATCAGTTTCATGAGAGGACCTACGCAAGAAGTTAAAGGATGACAGTAAACAGAAAACCGGCGCCTGCAAACATCGTTACATTTTCTTAATATTTTCTGAACCATT
>CAJXBG010000198.1 GCA_913050215.1 uncultured Gammaproteobacteria bacterium | reverse complement strand
CTATGGCGCCAAATTGTGTCCACGTGGAATGAAGAGTCAAAAGAAAAATTCGGTGCCAACATTGACAACATGGCGCAATACTTAAGTGTTACTGACGTAGAAAGCGTTCAACCCGTCACAGGCTATGCGATTGACAATATTCCTGTATCAGAAGATAGCAAAGCAGATGCCGTGCTTTTCTTTCGAGCGCTGCATCACCTTTTTCGATTTGATGAGCCACTTATTGATACGGCTCTGTCTGAAGTTCATGACCTACTAGCCCCAGGAGGTGTTGCAGGCGTAGTCCAGCACCGCGCCCCAGAGGACTCCGAACCAGGATTTGCCAGTGGCAATAATGGCTATTTAAAGCAAAGCGCTGTTGTCGCTGCGTTTGAACGAGCGGGTTTCATTCTAGAAGAGACGAGTGAGATTAATGCAAACCCCAACGACCCAGCGGACAAATTGGTTTGGCGCTTGCCTCCAACCACAAGAGATAATCCTGATACTCAAGCTATTGGCGAGTCAGATCGCATGACTTTGAGGTTTAGGAAACCAGGGTAATACCATCGACACGGCCAGAGTATTGGCGGAGATAGTTATAGTAGACAGCAGTTACTTCAAATTTCAAAAAAATCTTAATTATATTTTTTGCGAAAATAGGACGCGCATTTCCGATGGGCTTCTATTGTCGAGGTATTGAGTGCCTAGCGCACAATCAACCGCGGTAGAAAGATCTGAATAAAACAATCGCAGCAACCGTTTTTGAGTCGGTTGAGATGCGTGACCAAGATCCGGCGTTAAAACCGACGGTTCAAGGGCAGAATTAGAGTTTAACTAAGGGAAGAAATATGTCTGAGATACAAATTCCGGGTAACGACCATGACCTGCACACTGCATTGCTGGACGCGAATATACCCACCTTATTGATGGTCATGACCCAGTTGGCCGGGGACAACCGTTGGATGGCAGCACGCTATCAACCAGCACCCATATTAGTGCCAGAGGGTAGTCTATTCCCGGACGATTCAGGCGGCTACAGTGATGAATTGGCGGAAGAGATCCGTAGCGCTGCTTTTGACATGCTCATCGAGTTGCGAGACCAAGGCGGCGTGTTACCGCCGGCACCGAGTCTTGAGCGCATGCGCCAGATGATGGAATTCTCCACGGCTGAGCCATTAGAAGATGAATTCTGTGCCATGCTGCTCGAGGAAACGAATTTTGTAGACCGTGATGATCAGTGGCGGGCGCAAATGGATAGAGCACTGCAAGGTGGTCAAGTAGAAGGGTTCAACGTGCTCGTAGTCGGTGCCGGCATGTCGGGCATTTGTACGGCGGTGAAACTAAAAGACGCTGGCATTCCATTTACTATTTTAGAGAAGAACGAAGCAGTTGGCGGAACATGGTATGAGAACAGTTATCCCGATTGTGGCGTAGATACGCCCAATCACTTTTACTCATTTTCGTTTGAGCGCAATCCGAACTGGTCTGGCTATTTTTCCAAGCGAGATGAGTTGCGGGCCTATTTTGAAGATTGCACGGATAAGTTCGGCATTCGTGATGCAATACAATTCAATACTGAGGTGCAGAGCATGCACTTCGATGCTGACTCGAAACAATGGCAGGTGTTGGTGCAGCGTCCGGATGGCACAGCAGAGACGCTAACAGCCAACGTTGTGGTGAGTGCTGTCGGTCAACTTAACCGCCCTAATATCCCGGACTTTGCTGGCCTAGATCAGTTTGAAGGTGAACATTTTCATTCGGCACGCTGGCGCCATGATGTAGATTTAGAAGGCAAGCGGGTGGCCGTGATTGGCACCGGGTGTAGCGCGGTTCAGTTACTGCCGAAAACCGCTGCAAAAGCGGCACATGTGACCGTGTTTCAGCGTTCACCGCATTGGATTTCACCGAACAAAGACTATTATCGGCCCGTGGAAAAGGGACTTATCTGGGCGCTTAACCATATTCCCTGTTATGCAGAATGGCACCGTGCACGAATGATTTTTAGTGCCATGGATCGCAATTGGCCAGCCGTATCTGCAGATCCTAACTGGGACCAACCACAGCGTGCCATGAGCGAGCTGAACGATGGACTACGAGAGGCACTTACGGCTTATATCAGTGAGCATCTGGGTGATCGTCAGGATCTCATGCCCCAGTGTGTGCCGGAATTCCCTGTGTTTGGTAAGCGGCTGATCATAGACAACAACTGGTATGAAACGGTTTCCAGCGACAATGTGGATTTGGTCTCCGATGAGATTGTTGCGGTCACCCCAACCGGCATAGAGACGGCTGATGGCACTTTGATTGAAGTCGATGTCATCATTTACGCCACTGGTTTTAACACCAACAAATTTCTTTGGCCAATGGAGGTGACCGGTCGCACAGGCACAACATTGAGCGATCGATGGGGTGACTATCCGCGGGCTTATAAAGGCATGCTGGTGCCTGACTATCCGAATCTTTTTTCTTTGTACGGCCCGAACACCAATATCGTGCACGGAGGCAGCATCATCTACAGCATTGAGTGTCAGGTGCATTACATGATGCAGTGTCTGGCGTTGATGATTGGGCGGCAAGCCGGTGTACTGGAGATACCTGAAGCCATTAATGATGAATACAACGATGAGGTTCAGGCAATCAGTCAACAGCTGGCGTGGGGGCACTCGGGTGTCCAAAGCTGGTATAAAAATTCAGACGGCAAGGTTGTGAATAATTCGCCATTCAGCAATCTTGAATTTTGGCAGCGAACCCACGATGTAGAGCCAAATCGCTATCAGCTAAGCTAAATCCAGCTAGCACCAGGAAAGGGTCGGTGAGACAGGGATGTTGCCAGGCTCTATATGGTTTGCCAAAGCGGTTCGCTCCAAGATTTTAAACAATGTGCTCCAGGTGATGTGTTTCAGGCGATCTGTTTCAGGTGATTTGGAACAGAACAACGAACAAAAAAGCAGGGAGTTTGCGCTCGAGAAAGAGGCGAAGTGACCGAATACGCGACGTGAGTAGATGTCATTCGCATGCGGTACTTCGCTCTTCGTGATCTAAATTAGGAACCACCTGCAGCAGAGAAGGCTGCAGTAACACCACCTGTACACTCAACTAACGAGTCATATAGTGCGGCCCGAACTTGCAGCCCTCCGGCTGCGATAAATGAGTCGGCATTTTCTCCTTTCTCGGTTAGCGACCCAGCCCAATTAAGTTGTAAAAAATCCAATCCCTGATTATTGGTACCCTGCATTGGAAACCAGCGGTATGTACCTGATGTGTTGCCAATTTTGTCGAGAAATGCATTCATTTTCTCATCAGCATTGGCCAATTTTTCTGAGTCGGCGCCGGGTTTCATATCACAGCTCGCGAAGTCCACAAAGCCTGCCTGTCGTGGCGATTCAGCATTATCACGGACTCTCATCCAAGCATACTGTCCATGCGCATTACAGGGAGCAACCGCGTCAAATTCTCTTTGTAACGCTTCGCCTTTGGCCAACCATTCGTCTGCCACTATCCCTTGGGCAGCTAAACTTGGTGAAAATCCGACCCAGTAAAAATCATTACGCATTTCATTAAAGAAGTGAGGTACCAGAACATTTCCTGTGTATTCCTTCGAAAAATTTTTCGAAGCCCAAGCATCCCATTTTCGAACAACCTTCATGAAGTCATCCATGTTTTTTCCTTCAGCAAAATTACACGCTAAAGTTTCGACACCACCAATTACCGGCTGATGATTGTCCGAGTAGACTGACGAACTGCTCGAAAAGGCAGCCAGTGCAGCTAATGCTGTCATGAACTTTCTCATTATATTTTCCTTGTAATTATTATGTTGGTGCTCTGTATGAATGGAAACTAGTTAGCTCTTTCGCTGACTCAGTTCTATTCGTCTTCAAAGTCAGAAACTTGTGTCTGGTGAACCCCGCCAAAATTAGCTGGAGAATAATGAGCACTTCTCAAAACCCACTTGCCACGCTCTTTGACCCAGTTCATCGTTACTCTGGTTCTGTAATCACTCATGTTACCCGCGTCGCCAACCATGCCCTCAGAGTAAAACCTTACATGAACCACATCATCTGAGAGGGAAGTTGCTTCGGGATAAAAATACTGCGTTAACGCGCCGCCACTTTTTTCCCAATAAGCGATGGTTTGTTTAGCCTCTGGCTTGTGGAAACTACCATCCGAGTTAGTATCTAAGGTGCCAGATTTACTAGACATAGCGACCACTGTCTTAAAGTCTCGGGTATTACGTGCATCCATGTATGTTGATAACGCTTTCAAGACCTCTGCTTCATTTGAGTCAGCAAAGCTGCTGGTACCGATGCTCAGCATCGCTAATAGACAGATTAATTGTAATTTACTCATTCCAAGTTCCTCGTGTAGAAAATTGATTTGGCTCGCATAAATTAGGACTGCTGTGTGTTTAGGGTGCCATCATGCATCCGCTAGTCTCTATATACGTCTCACGAAATACATCTATGACGGACTGCTAGTTAGTCGTTGGGTTACAGCGCCTACTTGAAATTGTGCAACCTTCTCTCGTAACTCAAAAAAGTATCTAATCAGGATATTGAATTAGCAACTTTAGTTCGGTTTTGGTTTTATTTAGTGACTGTCATCGGCAGCTGTTTTTAACCAAAGATTGCACAGTGGGGTTGATTGCCACCTGAACAGCGCTCAAACGGGCATTGACTCGGGGTATCTTCATGCCAGCACGTCCATCAAAATCCAGATGGGCGCGACAAAGTAGATTGATAGTGTGGCAAACATGCCCACCGGCCGGCAGATGGAAGGTGCCAATTCGGTAATGCCGAGATAATGCAGCAAGCGACCGCCTACCAGCAGTGCGCAAAGGGCATGCAGCCATGTGTCACCAGCGCCCAGAATCTCCATCAACAGCACCAGCACTACTGCCAGCGGCACGGTTTCTACAAAGTTGCCTTGACCGCGAATACGTCGAATAAGCTCTTCGTCCTTACCGTCGCCGATGATGATTTCGTTTTTAACCCGATACAGTCCCACACGCATGGTGAAGGGAACAAATAGTATGCCTAGTAGGGCAATATATATCGGGGTGATGGTCAACAGATTGATTTTGGGCATTTCCATGTGTCATTCCTCTTTAAGTCTTTTATAGATTGCGCATTAACCAGCAAGCTCTGATTAAACGGCGGAAATCAAAGGACGGCGTTGGTAAAATCCTGCTGACCTAGGCTTATTATTCAGACTGGTTAATTCGCTCTAACTTCAATCGGAAATTTTTGTCATGGACAGTGACACGGAACGTCTTAGCATGAGCGATGCTCGGCAGGCGTCCGTATTCGAAGGCAGGGGCAATTTACAAATCTAAGACGAGCCGGTCACCTTTAGCGCGTGAAACACACACCGTCATGTAGTCATTTCGGGCTTTATCTTTTTCCGAAAGGATAACATCTCGATGTTCCGGTTCGCCGTCAAGTACAGGCGTTAGACATGATCCACAAACCCCTTGAGTACAGGAGCACATCACCGGATACCCATTTTCGTGTAACACATCAATCAATGATTGATCTGCGGCAACCTCAAGCACATCTCCGGTACTGCTAATCTCAGCTTGAAAAGCGCGATTGAGCACAACAACGGGTGCAGACTGCTCGGGATCAGATATTTCTTCCATCTGACCCAAGGACAGCGCTGACTCAGATTGGGACCCGCGCCAAAGGTTTCGAGTTGGA
>CAJXBG010000197.1 GCA_913050215.1 uncultured Gammaproteobacteria bacterium | reverse complement strand
TACAATTGATAGCGACATGCCTGCCTTTGCGCCGCGCACGCTCTCCCTCACGGTAGTTCAGCCGAATCAGCAGGAAGCGAACCGCCCAATGGGTGAAATGACCTATAACGACGACATTTTTACTGGTTGGCTGGGTATTGGGTCGCAGATCGACGGCCTTGGTCATGCCGGTCACAAAGGCATCTACTACAACTGTAACGATGCAAAAGACTTTGCCAGTGTGAGTGGCCTTACCAAACTCGGTATCGAAAATGTGCCGCCGATTGTGGCGCGCGGTATTGTCCTCGATATGGCAGGTCACTATGGCGTTTCTCATCTTGAAGCAGGTCAATATTTCACGGTAGATGATGTGAAAGCGGTAGCCAAGAAACAGGGAACGCCGATTCGTGAGGGCGATGTCGTGCTGTTTCACACCGGTTGGACCGAAGCAAAACTGAAGTCAGATCCAGCGGCATGGGTGAGCGGTGAGCCGGGGCAATCCGAGGAAGTCGCACTATATCTGGCATCAAAGAAAGTGGTCGCGGTGGGTGCAGATACCTGGGGCGTTGATGTTGTGCCGCCTCAAGTTGCGACACGACCCTATCAGGGACACATAACTTATTTAAAAGAAAACGGCATCTATATGTTCGAAACGATGAACACCGGACCATTGGTGCGAGATGAAGCCTTTGAGTTTCTCTTTGTGTTAGGGCAAGCCAAGGTGAAAGGCGCTGTGCAAATGTTGATTAACCCAACGGCGATTAGGTGATGCGCTAAGCGCGTTGGTTTGCAGCGCGCAAGTAGTAGAGATGTTGGGAGTATAATCGAGATCATAAATGATTAGTGATCTCGATATACCCCTAACAATACCCCTTCTAATGTTTCACACCTCGATGCAGTGCTGGGCGAAAGCTGGCGCGACCGCAGCAACTAATCTCAGAGGCAGCTTACTTAGGCGCTGATTCAGGTTGGTACTTATAATAATCTGAAACAGGAATCATCAAATGCGCGTAGGGCGTATTCGCAAACATGACATACGGCGCTCCCGTTTTGAAACTGGTTGGGTAATTGATGAGACTTGCTGGGTCTTTGGGCATCAGCATCAAATGAGGGCCTGACTCAATCCATTGACCCGGCGCCGCATCTTCTTTGTTGAGCACGCCTGCTTGGGTGTTGTCCTCGCCCATGTCACCGTGAAGCATCCACATAAAGGTATCTCGCTCCATCACGGGTGATTTGCCTGCCATGTAGCCCATCATCCACTTCATACCCTCGCCGTCATGGCAAGCAGCCATGGCTTCATGCGGAGAGCCCCATCCTGTTTTTGGCACCGGGCGTGGATTTGCCGACTGACATATCCAGCCGTTGCTGCCTTCGCGCAGCACAGAGCCGTCACTGCCAATGACTGCGGCAAAGTTACCGATAAAGTCAGGCGCCGCGGTGCTATAAGCTTTAATTTGCCAAGCGGCAGAAGTGTGATCTTCGTTATCACTCGCTTCATGGTGATCAGCCAATGTAATAGATGCATAAAGCCCCAGAAGCACGATAGTCAGTTGTCGCATAACCATAAAAGCCATAGTAAAGCCTCGATAATAGTTGATGGGATTGTTGAGCCAAATGTAGCGCAGGTGCACCAAGGCGGCAAGACGATGTCATCAGGTTTTCATCAATTTCATGGACGCAGCGCATAAAATGGTGGAGGCGGGAAGAATTCAGGTTAGGGTTTAAGTGTCTGATTAATATCGGTTAAACGAGCTAAAAATCCGCGTTTGTTAATTCCTTTTTACAATGATTCTTTCAAATTGGCCCACACAAAAGTGTCTCGGTTGTAGTCAGAGGTATCCGAGCGGGTGATTTGATGTGCTGATGGCGGTAATCGTCACGATCATAAAATTGATAATTTCAAATCCAGCTAATGAGTCATTCCCCTGTTAAGTTCGACCAGCGCTTAACTGCGTCAGTAGACACGTTAGAAATAAACATGCGGGCGCAGTAAAAGACAAGCGAACAGCAAATCTGAACCAGATAGATTGCAGTGAGAGGACTAACCTGTTTACTCTTAGGTTTCGTATGATGAAAAGACGAATTTCTTAACAGTCACAAGGACAGCACCCGGTTATGACAATAGCAACACGGAAGATAGGATCTTTTGAAGTGCACCCAGTGGGCTTGGGTTGTATGAATCTAAGCCATGCCTACGGGCCTGCGCAGCCGCACGAAGAAGCGGTCAAGTTTCTGCAGCACGCGTTAGACATTGGCTATAATTTTTTAGATACCGCCACCATTTACGGCATGGGTAACAATGAAAAGCTCATCGGCGAGGCCATTAGTCACCGCCGAGATGAATTTGTGTTGGCCAGCAAGTGTGTGATGGGCTTCAAAGACGGCAAGCGTTTTTTAGATGGTCGGCCAGAAACGATTAAAGCGGCCTGCGAAGCGAGCCTGACACGCCTGCAAACGGACGTAATAGATCTGTACTACATGCATCGGCCCGATCCTAACGTGCCGATTGAGGAATCGGTTGGTGCGCTGGCGGCGCTGGTTGCAGAGGGCAAGATTCGCATGATTGGGCTATCTGAAATGTCAGCCGAGACCTTGCGTCGAGCACATGCTGAACATCCGATATCCGCCATGCAGTCAGAATATTCTCTGATGACCCGCAATCCAGAAATTGCCGTGTTAGATGCCTGCCGGGAACTCGGCGTTACGTTTGTGCCGTTCTCGCCAGTAGGGCGGGGTTATCTGGCAGATGAGCCGCTCGATCCAAATGGTTATCACGAGAGTGATTTGCGTAAAACGTTTCCGCGATTTTCCGAGCCACATCATTCGGCCAATTTAGGTTTGCTGGAACTGGCGCTCGGGCACGCGCAGGCACTGGGTTGCACGGTCGCGCAATTGGCGTTGGCCTGGACGTTAGCGCAGGACCAAGACTGTGTGCCGATTCCAGGAACCACAAATCTACAGCATCTGGAAGACAACTTCGGCGCAGCTGGCGTAGAGATTCCTGAGCAGGTGCTTGAGGCGTTGAATGCGGCGTTTCAGCCGGAGGCGATTGCCGGGCCAAGGTATTCGCCGGCGGCGCAGGGCACGGTGACGACTGAGCGTTATGGATTTGAGTAGGGTGCCAAAGTTATAAGTCATTGTAGGGTTAGCCGGCTACTGGCGACGGAAATAGATTGGATATTTAAATGAAAAAGTTAGTCGTAGTGCTTTGTACATTGCTTGTCTGTTCTTGTACGAAGGAACTCTCTTCAGATCAACTCGTCGAAATAAACGGTCTATCTTATGAGGTTAATTCTCGGACGCCTTTTACGGGAAGGCTAATTGATTTTTACGAAAATGGTCAGTTGGAAAAGCAAGAAATCTACGAAGATGGCGCTCTCAATGGATCTCGGGAGTCTTACCATGCAAATGGTCAGTTAGCGGAGAAAGAATTCTACAAGGGTGGACTTGAAGATGGACCTTGGGAGTTTTATTACGCAGACGGTCAGATAAAAAAGAAAGAATCCTACAAAGATGGTAAACCGGATGGCACTTGGGAGATGTATCACGAAAATGGCCAGTTACGGAGTAGAGGTTTTTTCAAGGATGCAGAACTGGATGGTTCCTTGGAGATTTATTCAGAAGATGGTCTGTTGATGGTTAAAGATTTCTACGTAAATGGCAAGCGCATATCAGAATGACGGCGGCAAACGATGCGAATTAAACGCCTCTGATTAAGGACTTTAGTCCTCATCCTTCTTTTTCTCGCTGATAAACTGCGGCGGTGGTGAGAATTTCCCCCAGATTTCGAATTCTTCGTAAACGTCCACTTCGAGGCTGCGCCGTAAAAATTTTCCGACCGCATCATCCGTATCCTGACCATTCAAAAAAGCACTGCAGGCTTTGTTGATTGCTGTGATGGATTGCCGCAATTGGCTGGCAGCGGGCTCGGAGAGTGAATCCCAATTCACCGTTTCGTTGATGAAATCAGTTTCGCGGAATATTTCCAGAATAAATTCTTTCGATTTCATGTCATAGCATCCGTGAGACGAGTCCTACGTTGGTAGGACTCGTTATCATCTTATCCGCGATGAAATTCTCGTATGACCTCGCCGGGTCGATCGCCAGTGTGTTCACAGTTTCGAACCACAACTTTACCCGCAACAATCGTTGCGTCGTAGCCCGTACTTTTCACCGTGAAACGACCACCGCCATGCGGGAAATCGTTAACGTATTCAGCGTGATGAGTAGACAGATTGTCGTAGTCAATGACGTTGATATCAGCGTGCCATCCCTTTTTAAGGTTACCGCGCTGTTTGAGGCCAATGATCTCAGCTGACTTGCCGGTAATTCGGTGAATTGCTTCCTCCACCGTATACACGCCTTGCTTTCGCGTTAGCTCACTTAAGAGAACCGTTGGCGAATCTGTATCGGTAAAGAAGCCAACATGGGCACCTGCATCACCTAGCATTGGGACAACATGAGGTAGCTTCATATAGTTCCACTGGTTTTCCAGGTTGCCGCCAAACATCCATAAGTTGAAGTACTCAAGTCCTTCAGATGCAATCAAGCGGTCTACGTAGACCTCAACCGGATCCTGGCCCGCTTGTTCGGCTAATTGGGCCAGGCTGCACTTTTGATCAAAGTCCAGGTTTGGTCGCTCGCCGGCACCGAAAGCGTGCAGCATATGCGCCATTTGGTTCAGGTCACCAGCCTCCATGCCCTCTTTGATGAGTTTATTTCTTACTTCTGTCTTCCTCATGTGGGCTACCCGGTCTGCAATGGTGGGTAGTGCCATTAGCTCTCTCCAAGCGCTGGATTTTTTTGTGAACGGCGAGAGTTGTGCAAGACCAAAGAAGGCCCCGCTAGGCCGGGTATGACATAGACTGGCGATTCGTTTGCCGTTTTGATTACCCGCATCAAGAAATTCTGCCCAGCGACCAACGCCACCGTCACCTTGTGGACCGGTGCCACCAGAAAAGAGGACCTGGCAGCCAAGATTCATACCATCGCGAAACATCTCTAATTCGGTTTCGAATCGAGTCGCCATATCGTTTGCAGACTGGAACATCGAACCGATTCCCCCGCCTGCGATGACCGCCTCTTGAATGGCTTTAGTTTCCCGCAGGTCCGCCCAAGTGCCTGGCGTGCAACGTCCGTCGGGTACTTTGTGTAGTAAGAAGCGGGAGGTAGAAAACCCAACCGCACCGGCTTCCATAGACTCTCGAACCATCTTCACCATGTAATCGAGTTCAGCGTCGTCAGGTTGCACCCCTTCGTCCATGGATTTGTCACCCATGGCTTCATACCGAACAGAGGAATGTCCAACCAGACCAACGATGTTGAGCGCTGGATTCAACGCGTTTATGGAATCTAAGTATTCGCCATAGCTATTCCAGTCCCATGGCAGGCCATCCATGATGGCATCAGCGGAAATGTCTTCCACCGATTCCATTAACTCTGCGAGATAGCGTCGATTCTTTGGCCCACAAGGCGCAAAGGTGACGCCACAATTACCGATCATGGCGGTCGTCACGCCGTGATAAGACGACGAAGTCATCATTGGGTCCCAACCGATTTGGGCATCGAGGTGTGTGTGCAGGTCAACAAATCCCGGTGTCACAAGTTTGCCGCTCGCATCAATTGTCTCGGCGGCGGTATCCCCCGCCAAATCGCCAATTTGCGTAATGCGACCGTCCGTGACCGCAAGGTCGGCCTTTATGGGTACAGCGCCTGTGCCATCGACAAGGGTGCCACCTGTAATCA
>CAJXBG010000196.1 GCA_913050215.1 uncultured Gammaproteobacteria bacterium | reverse complement strand
AAAGAAATCGCTAAGGGGAAAGTCGAAGTCACATCCGAAGATGGCAAGATTCTGGTTAACGTCAAGGAAGATCAAACGGACCTTAATGAGTCAGAAAGGGAAGATGATAGAACAAAAGGACAGATCGATCAGGAGACTTTAGATCTGTACGCGAAAATAGCTGAAACTCAATCGTACCTTTCCGCTGAGGTAGAAGTATCCTTTGATTCGGGAAATTCGGAAGAAGAAAGACTTAAAGAGCAAGAAAAAGACGAAAGAATCGATGATCAATTGAGAAAAGTGAAAGCGGATCTCAATTCTGCTATCAATCAGGGTCTTGCGAATGTTGAGCGTGTTGGAGACCAAATCTTGATCCAATTGTCCTCACAAGGTTCCTTCAGATCAGGCTTTGCAGAGTTGAGAACAGATTTTTTACCGACATTAGCTCAGGTAGCGCAGACGCTTGATGGCTCAGACGCCAGCATCACAGTCTCTGGTCATACCGACAATATCCCGATCGCGTTCAGCGAGCGGTTTGAATCTAACTGGGACCTTTCTGCTGCTCGCGCATCGGCTGTAGCGGACTATTTTATGGACGCTGGGCGCGTGACAGAAGAAAGAATCAGCGTGCTTGGCTTTGCGGATACTAAACCTATTGCGTCGAACGATAACCCGACTGGGCGCGCCCAAAACCGCAGAATCGAAATACTGGTCGATAATTAGACAGCGTCTGAACTCAGCATATCGAGCAACGGCGCTGCTCACGGCAGCCGTGCGCTGTTCGATAACATCGAAATATTGACTCTTTCAGTTTTTATCGCCCAGACAATAACCCACCAAACCTCAACATCGAGGGACTAGTGGGGTCATGCTTCACCTCAGAACACCCGCACTATTCAGTGTGTTAAAGCCCTAAAGAAAATCGCTAAATTACCGATTAAATCTTTGACGGAAACCGGTTTCTCAACTATGAATCATCTAACTAAAATAAAAACGGACATTGAGAAGTTTGGGTCAGAAAACAATCAGGAAATGGCGTTTCTTTTTCAGTCTTTGAAACACAGTCTGAAAACCGCGCTTAAGCAAGCCCAGAAATTTAATTTTGATCGGTGCAAACCGTCGATTAAACATTCAATTAATCTATCTCGGCTTTTGTATAGAAACTTATCATCTGCTCCTGCGCCAAGCATCATCGGCCACCTGGATGATCCGTTTGCTTATATCGATGAGACGCTTCGAGGCAGCTTAACACTTCCCCTTGCGGAAGATTTTGAAGAGCTGATATTGCTCGTTGGGGAAATAGAAAAATCCGTCAAGAATTTGTTGAAGCCGGTCAAAAGTATTAGGCCGTATTCCAACGATTATATCGAGGTCCGTGCTACCAACCCTTTTAAGAAAACGCTCCATCATCAACACATGGAATAGCGCCCTGACTTACATGAAAAAAATAACATAGATGCCTAAAAATTGTATTTCTATCCAATTGACTTAACCTGCAAATCATAGCTAAACCTTCATTACCCGGGTGAAGCGAAAAAAAAGAAGGACCACAATATGTATCGTAGAGCAGCACTTTCTCAATACACAAATGTCGATATCGAAACGAAGACTCAAGTCCAGGATCCTCATCACCTCATCTTTCTGCTTTTTGAGAAAGGCTGCAGCCTGCTGAGACAGTCACAGGAGAGCTTAAAGCAAGACGATTTTGAAGGCTTCTCCAAATCTGCGAACCATGCCATGCAGATCGTTATCGGCCTGAGAGGTGTGCTCGACCTTGATAAAGGTGGCGATTTAGCAAAACAACTCAACGAAACGTACACGTCAATCGCAGCATCTCTTTTCAAAGCCATCGGCGAAAAAGATCCGGTTGCCATCGAAAAACTTTACCTAGCCATGTCAGAGCTCAAAGAAGCTTGGGAGACCGTGAAGTAATCGCTAAGCATCTCGGAACATGACGGATAAATGCTCGCGCTTCTGAAATAGACTCCAAGGGCCAACGTGAGAAAAATAGAGGCTAGGATTTCGTATATAGCCTGTTGTCACATGATATCGCTCGTCAGCGCATCAAGCGTCTGTCGCAGACAATCAATATATACCTTGTCGTATCAGGTTGCGCCAGCTCATTCTGCTAACGGCCCAAGCGTCAGCAACCTGTCTACTAACGAAATGCGGGGCGTTTACAGGGTAAAAATCTAAGATTTTGTCGATAATAGAACAACTTCCCTTAACAACAACATACGCAATACTCCGAAATCAAAGCATCAAGATATTGGTAGATGAGCAAAATGTGCCTATACTCTCACCCTAGGCTTTCACGAGTTGTTGTTATGCGAACTCGAATATATCAAATCATAGAAATGACGGATCCCGATGATTTAACGTCAAGGGCGTTTTCTATTTTTATCATTTCCCTCATCAGCATCAATGTCACCTGCATCGTATTAGAGTCAATACCTTCGCTAGATGCAAAATATCGATTGATGTTTTTTTGGGTCGAAATACTTTCTACTGTCATTTTTGCAATCGAATACGCACTTCGCCTGTGGACTTCGGTAGAAAGCACCTCCGATACCAACGATCAAGAGAGCGCAACCCGCAAACGGTTAAGATATGCTTCTACGCCACTGGCCATCGTTGACCTTCTGGCTTTCTTGCCATCGCTGTTGCAGGTTCTCTTCCCAGGTCTAGATCTCAGATTCTTAAGATTATTACGTCTATTGCGTGTATTTAAATTGACTCGATACTTCTCATCATTTGAACTTCTATTGACCGTTTTACACGAAGAGAGAAAAAGTCTTACGGGTATTTTTTTCATCATGATGGTGATGCTCACACTCGCCGCTTCTGCGCTTTATTTGGTTGAGCGAGATATTCAACCGAATAGTTTTGGGTCAATTCCTCAAGCCATGTGGTGGGCTGTGGCAGCACTGACCACTGTTGGATATGGCGATGTTTACCCTATATCGCTAACAGGACAAATATTAGGATCGCTCGTTACCATTCTGGGTATCGGCATGGTTGCACTACCATCAGGGATACTTGCTTCCGCTTTTTCAGAGCAAATGCGGCGCAGGCGGGAGGCGCTTGAAGACACGATTCAAGATGCACTTGAGGATGGACTGATTACCGATGAAGAACTGACTGCTATTAGGAAAGTTGGCCGAAATCTAAGCATGTCTGAAGAACAAATAGAAAAGTTTGTTGAAGAGTCTCAACATATATTCAACAGGGATAGAAAGGCTTGATGGCTAGCCCAGATGCACCGAAAGTTAATTGTTGGGATTGTCGCCACTTTGAAATCAGCTGGGACCGCAATTTTCGCTATCAATGCAAAAAGCTGGGATTTAAATCCAGCGTTCTACCGAGTATTGAAGTGAAGTCTTCTGACGGCAGAGACTGCCTTGGATTCGAACCGAAGATAAAAAATAAAAGATAAAAATAAGGATAGATCAAATGCCCCGTAAAGAGTTCTTTTCAGTACTTATTGCTCAAGCATTTTTTGCCATCATTATCGGTGTACTGGTTGCAGTAACAGCCCAGCTCTTTGTGGAAGGCGCTCGCTACCTATTGAGCTTTCAAGAGGCAACCGAGGGGTTTGTCATCACCGTCTCCGGGCAAAGCTTTTCCTTATTGCCAATACCCACGATGCTAACTGCCGCGTTGTTGATCATATTAGTTCGCAAAACATTAGGCGTCACGAAATGGTCCGGACCCGCGGATAGCATCTATGCGTTACAGCAGCCTAAAATTGGCGTTGACATAAAGATAGGTATCGGCTCCACGCTCGCCGCATTTATTTCTGCCGGCGGCGGTGCATCTGTTGGCCAATACGGTCCTTTGGTTCATTTTGGCGCGACCCTTTCAACCCTCATTTCTAAGCTAACAAAGACAAACATTTCAAAAGACGTGCTCATTGCCTGTGGCGTCGCAGCGGCAATTTCGGCCGGTTTCAATGCACCCATCGCAGGCATTATCTTCGCCCACGAAGCACTACTAAGACGATTTTCTATCGGTGCGGTAGCACCAATCTCGGTCTCGGCCATTGTCGCTTCCGCATTTAACCAATACCTCTTCGGGTCTAATCTGGCTTTCAATGTCCCAACGCCCGAGCTTGAACTTGCATCGGTGGTGCCATTTGTCATTATTTTTGCGCCGCTATGCTCCGCGGCAGCCATACTGTACATGGTGACTTTGAGAAAATTTCAAAGTGTTTCTGCTAGCTCCAAATTCAGTTTCACCTCTCTCATCCTCTTCACCGCACTTGTCGGAGGAACAATCGGCACGTTTATTCCCGAGGTCTTGGGCTTAGGTGGCACGCAAATTAACCAAATAATTAACGCCACCTTCAGCATCGAGTTTCTACTACTGATCCTGTTCGGTAAAATACTAATGACATCGATGTGTATCGGTTTTGGTTTCTTTGGTGGCGTTTTTGGCCCAGCACTATTTATCGGCGCAGCGCTAGGCGGCGTCTTATCAGGCCTCCTTATCAAAATTGGACTGCCTGCAGACTATATTAGTATTATCAGCATTGCGTCGATGGCTGCGGTGGGTTCATCGGTGATCGGCGCGCCGATCACCGTCGTACTCATTGTTGTTGAATTGACCGGCTCTTACGAATTTGGGCTTATGGCGCTGTTGTCCGTCACGCTGTCTTCTTCGATCACCTACAAGTTATTTGGTCTTTCATTTTTTGATAGGCAGCTATTAGATCGAGGCGTAGATCTGAGGCGAGGCCGAGAATATATCCATATGACACAAATATCTGTCGGCGAACTAGAGAGTAGCGACTACTTGAGTTTCTCTCCGGAGACAGATTCAGACACAATTTTGAAGTCTCTAAAGACTCACCAGATGACAGAAGCTTATATTATTGACGATCAACAAAATTTGGTTGGAAAGTTGTCAATTCATGATCTTTTGGAAGAAACCAATTATCTTGATAGCCTAGACCGAGACCCACTACACCTGACCAGCAGCCAACCGCTCACTGAGGCCTTGGAAGTCGCTTCAGAATTTGTCGGGGAAAGTATCCCTATACTCGAGGGAAGCAAATTAAAAGGCGCAATTAATGAAGGCGATCTATTTAAAAAGATTCTCGATATCGAGGATTCCTTAAGATCTGATCAGCCCGCCAACATCTAATACTGAGGATCACAAAAACAATGCGTAGACAACAAACAATTAGCGGCATCATTATCTTTTGGCTTATGTCGTCGGTTCCAATGGTTTACGCAGAGGCTTTTGTCGCGGGACTAAACGCCATCGACAGACAACACTATTCAACCGCGTTCAGAGCATTTAAACCAATGGCAGAAGAGGGCATCGCTGAGGCCCAAAACAATATCGGCTTTCTCTACGAAAAAGGATTTGGGGTAAAACGAAACTACGCTACGGCAATCGGTTGGTATACAAGGTCCGCAAACCAAGACCTGCCAGAGGCGCAACATAATCTTGGCATGCTCAACTACCGAGGATATGGCGTCGAACAAAACATGACAATCGCCAAACGCTGGTTTACCAAGGCCTCAGGCCAAAACCTGGGCCCTTCTCACTACATGCTAGGCTTGATCTACTATGAGGGGAATGATACGCAGAAGAACCCGGTAAGAGCACGTGTGCATTTCCAACAGGCTGCCGAGCTTGGAGATATCAATGGACAATTCATGTTTGCCTACATGCTTGCATCTGGCGAGGGAAAAAAAGAAGAAAAGAATACGTTTGCTGATTTCGGTTCAATATTTGAGTCCGACAGCAATATTGATCTCAAGACAGCATT
>CAJXBG010000195.1 GCA_913050215.1 uncultured Gammaproteobacteria bacterium | reverse complement strand
AAGCTCACCGGGCAGCCTTGACCCGGATGAATATGCAGATATTTTTGCCTACGTTCTGAAGGAGATTGGCTATCCGGCATCAACCGCAAGGTTGGACCCGGATAGCGAGGCATTTTCTAAAATCATCATACGACCGCCCGGTTAGTTCAGCAGGTTTTGCTCAGGTGGTACGTTCGCTGAGCGGCAAAATTGATGCCTCAACTGAATGATTCGTCGACTAGCGAGTGAAGGCTAAGTTCGCAATTACCCGTTTCCATTGCAACATAGATTAGGCCAGCATCAATTGAAATTGACAGCTGCTGAGTTCTGGTTATTTTAGATGCCAGCGCTAGGACCTCGTCGTTATTAAAACGATAGTATTGAGCGCCAAGTTGAAGGAATTCTGCGCCTCCCTGGTGCCACCAGACATCTGACTTTCGGTTAAAACAGTAGACGCTAACGTCGCGACTGAGCTGGGTCGCTTTTTTGACTCTGTCAAAAGCGGGCTCGCCCACCTCAACCCAGTGTTCTATTTGTCCGTCAAGGGTTTTGCACCAAAGGTCTGGCTCATCGGTGCTACTTAAACCTCGTGTAAATTCAGGGTTTGAGTGAGCATTCAGGCAATATGCAAGCAAACGCACCATCATACGTTCTGCTTTTTCCGATGGGTGACAAGCAATCGTTAAGTCGAGTGAGGTGTAGTAGCTTTCACTGATATTGGAAAGGTCGATGGCGAATTTATAAATTGTGGATTTCAGCGCCATTGATCAGGTCTGCATCTACGTAGCGGGGTCCTCAAGAGTGGTTGACTTATTAACTCTTGGGGACCGGACGAGGTGTTTATCATTTGTTACGAAATTTTGAGCCCCAGGGCACACCCTGGTTCTTCTCCTTGACCTGCTTTAAGCCTTTATACTTAAATTTCTGAACACGCTTACCTTCATAGGTTTCTGTCGTAAAAATGTTCCCTTTGGAGTCTGTCGCAATACTATGAACCGCGAAAAACTGCCCTGGTTGCCGACCGCCGTCACCAAAGCTCGTGAGAACTTCCAATGATTCCCTGTCGAGGATGTACACTTTCATGTTTTTGCCATCTGCAACGTACATGAATTTTTGCGCACGGTCTTTAGAAAATGCGATGTCCCAGACTGACCCGTCACCAAGCGTCAGCGGCGCGATGAATTTTTCTTTCACGAAGGTGCCATCTGTTTTGAAAACCTGAATTCTGTCGTTAGCGCGATCGCAAACATACACCAGGCCATCGTAAGAAGGGTCTGCACAATGAACAGGATTCCTGAATTGTTGGGCCGGCGGATCTTCGGGACTATAACGGCCGATGTCAGTGTCATCTGGCTCGTTTCCATATGCACCCCAGTACCGCTTAAATTTTCCGGTATCTGCGTCCAATACGGCAACGCGCCTGTTAGCATAGCCATCGGCAACAAAAGCTTCGTTTGCCGTGGCGTCGAACGAAATCTTTGCCACTCCGCCAAAATTAGTCGTGCTGTGACTGTCTGTTTCCTGACCGGGTTTGCCCAGTTGCATCAAGAACTTTCCGTCGCGAGTGAATTTTAAAATATGGGAGTCTTTGCCGCCGTTTCCACCTACCCAGATGTTGTCTTTGTGATCAAGGGTTAAGCCGTGGTTCGAGGATGGCCAATCATATTCATCATCCGGGCCGCCCCACGAGTTAACGAGGTTACCTTCAGGGTCAAATTCAAGAATGTTTGGCGCGGGTATGCAGCACTCGGCGGTTTTTGGATCTGTCGCCGCACCAATTTCCGTTCGCTCGTTAAAGCTGTTTCTACGGTGAATTACAAAAACGTGGTCTCGAGAGTCAACGCCTACACCAATCGCGGACCCTAATACCCAATGATTGGGTAGTGGCTGTGGCCAATAAGGATCGACTTCAAAAGCTGGCGCTTTAACAGAGGCGGCTTGAGAAAGTAGCGGGAAAAATAAAGTGAGAATTGTAGAGATTAATAAGAGCGGTAATCTGTTGAATTGTTTTGAATCGTTGCCTGTTTTGCTGTTTATCACAGAATATCCCCTCTTGTCGTTGAAATTTCTTCGAAACGGGCGTTGATAGTTTGCTTCTGTCTACCAACAGATGAACTATTTTGATTCGCGCAAATGGAGGAATAAGATCGGACGTTCTTTCAGGCACTTCCTTGGGAATGAAGATCAGAATGCTTATTTTCTGGATGCACGTGGTCGAGTATACGCAGATGACTGCTGTCAGTATACTTTCCTTTCTATGCAACTTGGCACTCATGTTGTCCGCTGTCAATTCACAATGTGGCCGGGCAAGATACTGAGGATATTGATTTGCGAGTTTTAAACTACGCGCTGTGTACCTGCATTCTAAGCACGTTCTTGCTCACGCCGTTTGCACTTGCGCATGAGTTGCCCGAACGTGTTCAGACCCGTATTCTGGTTGAAGAGTCTCCTGAAGCGCTGCGTGTTTTTGTACGTGTACCGCTGGAGGCAATGCGGGACTTCAACTTTCCAACGCGGGGACCAGGCTATCTAGATATTGACGAAGCGCAGTCGTTGTTGCGTGATGCTGCTATCTTGTGGGTTGCAGATGAGTTTGATGTGTTTGCGAATGGGAAAGAGCTTGTTGTGAATCCTGACCTCGTCGTCAGGGTTTCTTTGCCGACTGATCGTTCTTTTGATTCGGCTGAGACAGCCACAGCGCACATGACTAAAAAGCTTAGTCATGAAACCTTGCTGTATTGGCGACAGGCGTTACTCGATATCCAAATGACTTATCGCATGGATTCCAACACGTTAAGCGCAAACGGCAAAGAGGAAATCGTGCGTTTCGCGATTGATTCCCGATTAGGGCATCTTGGACAGCGTACCTCAACCGCGCTGACGTTTACAAACCGGTTTAGCGAGGAATTTCATTATGATTTTTCTGGTAGTCCGGGATTACTTGAGTTGGCGCCAGGCTGGCATCAGGTCGTAACTGAATTCATTAAGCAAGGTGTAATTCACATATGGGAGGGCATCGACCATATATTGTTTCTGTTTTGTCTCATTTTACCCATACGGCACACAGGCAAGCTAATTTGGGTCATTACAGCATTCACTGCCGGACACTCGACCACGCTGCTATCAGCAGCGCTGGGGTTTATACCCGACGTTATCTGGTTTCCGTCGCTTATCGAATGCCTGATTGCACTGTCTATCGTTGTGATGGCGCTGGATAATATTCTTGGTAAACAACACCAGCGTCGGTGGCTGTTTGGGTTTTGTTTTGGTTTGATTCACGGCTTTGGCTTTTCATTTGCGCTCGCTGAAACGCTTCAATTTTCCGGTAGCCACTTACTTGTCGCGCTGGTTGGTTTCAATCTCGGTGTTGAAATTGGGCAGCTGCTGCTACTCGCTGCCGCGCTACCTTTATTGTGGTTTGCTTTTCGTCTACTTGAATCCAGCGATCATAACCTAGACCGTCAAAACCTTTTAATCATGGTGCTTTCAGCCGTTGTTGCGCATACAGCCTTGCACTGGTTGAACATGCAATGGCAGGTACTGTCCGGTTACTTCTGACTTTAAAATCTTTCTGACACTATGCAGGGTCGAACGGTAGGGTTTGAGGTTGTTTTCAAACTTGGCGCGTTAAGCTCAGTTGATATTCTTAACCCCAGTCAGCAAGGGAAAACCTTTCTTGTGCCACGTTTATAACGTATCTCCATCAGTTTGCGAGAGTTCTCGAGTAGATTCGAGCATACCCTGGTAAGGGTCAGCATACGTCGGATAGCCGATGATCTTAGCTGGTGGGGTTTTCTTCGGTGAAGCCGATGAATTCAATCTTCACCTGATCGACTGGCCGACAACTCCTCGTATTCTTGAAGAGAAATAGCTGACTAGTCATGAATTGACTCTACTTTAAAATTAAACAAGGCATAAACGTAGGAGATGATAGGGCTCGCCAAGTTAAATATACAATAAGGTAAGTAGGCAAAGGTACCTACTGCCAGCGTGCTGGCCATAAAGGCGCCACAGGTGTTCCAGGGAACGAGTGCAGAGGTTGTTGTGCCATAGTCTTCGAGCACCCTGGACAGGTTTTTCGATTTAAGTTCCATCTCTTTGAATTTATCGCCAAACATTTGCGCAGGTAACGCGATCGCTAGGTATTGATCCGAAGCGATCAGGTTGGTTCCGAGTGATGTTAACCCGGCGCGTCGCATCAGACTGCCGCCGCTCGAGACACCTAAAAGCAGATATTGAACCAATACCCGAAGACATCCGGATTTCTCTAACATGCCACCAAAAAACATCGCAGTTAGAATAAGCCAAACTGTGTTTAACATGCTTTCCATACCGCCCCTCGACAATAATTCATCGAGCTGTGCATGGCCTGTGGTCGAGGTATATCCGTTTGCGGCGGTGAGCCAGATTTGCTTGATCGCAGAAAGCGCAGCAGAATCTGTTCCCTCTGCTGCTGTCATGGCGGTTTGGGTCATAATGCCAACAATTGCTGCGGCAACAGAGCCTGCTAGCAAGGCAACCAGAGCAGGACGTTTCAATACCGCGAGTCCGAGGGTGACGGCAACAGGAAGGATCAGCCAGGCTGAAAGGTTAAAATTTTGCTCGATTGCTGTTGAGATTGAGACAATCTGAGCTTGATCAATTTCTGCTGCGTTGCTGTAGGACTTTATCGCGAAGAAGACCAATGCGATGGCGATGGCAGGTACGGTTGTCCATAACAGATAGCGAATGTGCTCGAATAGTTCTGTCTCGGAGACCGCTGCAGCGAGATTGGTTGTGTCAGATAGAGGGGAGAGTTTGTCACCAAAATACGCGCCAGAAATAATGGCACCTGCGGTAACTTCTATCGACATGCCTGCCGCCGCGGCGATGCCTACGAGAGCGACCCCAACTGTGCCTGCAGTTGTCCAAGAACTGCCAATTGAAACGGCAACCACTGCGCAAATAATCACTGTGGCGACATAAAATATTTCGGGTGCAATGATCTGCAAGCCCCAATAGATCAAAAATGGCACCGTGCCTGAGAGCATCCATGTGCCAACGAGGGTACCGACCATCAACAATATAAAAATAGCGGGTAGGGCTTTGCTTATTCCAACGGCTGTCGCAAGTTCCAACTGACTCCAATTAACGCCGTATTTAACCCCTACTGCGCCAGCGCTCATCCCCGCCATCAGGAGCGCAATTTGTGCCGGTCCTCCGATCGTTGAGTCGCCAAAGAGAATGATCGATGTACCCAAAGCGATAATAAGGAATATCACGGGCATCAGCGCAAGGTACAGAGGAGGAAGCGAGGGTGTGTTTTCTGTTTTATCAGTCATTTATGTTTGTCGAGGCTGCTGTTGTTTTTGGTTTCCTGTCTTCGGCGTAAGCATTTTCCCGCCTGCCGCGCAGAGAATAACACTAATACTGCCCATAGTTTGCGTTGCATTCGGGCAAATGAGAAAGTACGCGCGTTCGACCAAACGGAAAGATAAAGATGCAAGATCACACAGTCTCACTCGTTGCGAGAGTAACACAGGCGATAACCCCAAATTCTCGAATGTTTTCCGGCCTAGTGCCAGCCGCGCTGATGCTGGCAATATTGGGTTGTGGGCAGTCGGAAAAGTCGCTTAAAAATACCGAAACAGGTACGCCAATGGATTTGGTGCCTGCGAGTCTGGTGTTGACGAATGGCAAAATCGCAACGGTTGACGATGCGCTAGGTACCCAGGAGTCTATCGCCGTAACAGGACATATCATTACGGCCGTTGGTTCCAACGAAGATATTGCACCCTACATTGGTCCGGAGACGACAGTGCT
>CAJXBG010000194.1 GCA_913050215.1 uncultured Gammaproteobacteria bacterium | reverse complement strand
GATTTCGGTATCGACCGCCTCAGTTCCACCAAACTCGACCCGGCCAGCTACTTTTGCCAACCTAATGTGTTCATTCATTTTCTCAGATTCAAGACCCGCTAACTCAGGCATTTGGCGTACTCGCGTGAAAGACCCTGCCATCATGCGGTGATAGACTGCACAGGTCACATAGGCTTCCATACTTTTATCGAGGTTGTTCACAGATTCGCCATAAATGGGTGGGCAAGTTAGGGCGAATAACAGGCCTAGAAACAAACCACCGATGTTTGAACAATTTGCTTTCATAACCATGGCCAACTATTCCCAAAATTAGAATTTACGCCAAACTCGTCGCGTGCATTCTCCTCGTGATCGTATTCGGATTGACCCTGTTAATCAAATGGCAGTTAGAAACCACCTTGACAACGTTTCTCGAAAGCGATGTATCTTTTGATGCTTTGGAACTTAAATCGTGATGCCAGCTTGATCACATTTTCTGGAGCCAGCAAAACAGCGAGGTAACCACCACGATAGCCTCGTCCAGACCAAGCCATATATGCAACAACATATCGAGGGCTTATAACCGACCTTACTCTTCGCTTTCAGCAGAGTCTCTCGCTAGACTCATGACAACCAACATCCAAACCTAGCCATCAGAGATCAAATTTGTGAATATCAAAGAACAACCAGGGTGGTTCAAACGCGCCCTGGCAGTACCTTACAAAGACAAAACTGTGATCTGCGATGGCGTTGATATTCACTACTTGCTCTGGAGTGATGATACAACAAAACCTGGACTTGTCCTGGTACACGGCAATGGCGCCCATGCCCACTGGTGGACCTTCCTTGCGCCTTTTTTTATGGACCACTACCAGATCCTGGCCATCGATTTATCCGGAGCTGGAGATAGTGGGCGCCGATCGCGATACACCACTGAGGCGTTTGCTGCCGAAATAAATGCAGCGGCAGACGATGCAGGCTTTGGTAATGACACCATCATCGTAGGTCACAGTTTTGGTGGTTACATTACGCTAAGGACCGGTTTACTTTACCGGCATAGACTTGAAGGTGTTGTGCTTGTTGACTCCGCAGTCAGACCGCCTGATTTCGAATGGGAACGTGACCCGCGCCGCTCGCCCATCAAAGCAAAACGTATCTACGAGAGCTTCAATGCAGCTCTCGCAAGGTTCAGACTGATGCCTCCACAGGATTGCGATAATAGCTACCTGCTTGATTACATTGGACGTCATTCAATTATGGAAGTCGACGAGGGCTGGACATGGAAGTTCGACGACACCATGTTCGAGAAATTTGAGTTTGGCGAAAACATGCATGAGGACCTTGCAAAGTTGAAGGTGAGGGTTGGCGTTGTGTACGGTGAAGACAGTTATCTGTTTTCTCAAGAGATCGCTGACTTCATGTTTGAGGTCCTCGATAAATCGGTGCCGTTCGTTGGCATTCCCGAGGCACAGCACCACCTATTCTTGGACCAGCCTCTGGCCTTTGTGAGCAGCCTTCGGACGTTGCTTGCGGAATGGCGGCATTCACGCCCTCAAAGAGTGCACCCCTAACATTTCACTCACTGAATTTTAGCGTTGCGCAGATAACCCTAAATTTGTTGGCAGCATGGGATCGACAGAGACATACAGTCAAGCTAAGAGTTTCAGCTCACCTGCGTCAGCAGGTTTAATGCCAAGCCAACTGGCAGGTTTCGTGCTCCCTTTCAAGGACTTGCCTGCATCTGCAAGCCCCTTTACCGAAATATCTTTTCCTTACGCTTCCTGAGACTTATTTGCATTGTTCAGCGAGCGGTGGTCCTTCGTGCCTTTTTCCTTGCTGGCTTTGCCTTTGCTACCATGAGATTCATCAAACGTCTTGATTGACCCAAAGTTTCATTAGCCGCACACTGTCATGAAACTCACCAAATATTGGTATACGCATGTCAAACAAGATAGTCCTGTTAGAACAAAAGGGCGCAATTGCTATTGTCACCCTCAACCGTCCTGAAACGCTGAATGCGTTAAGCCGAGATCTTCGTAATGAGATCGCCGCCACTTTTGAAAAACTGAAGCGCATAGATGACATCCGAGTTGTCGTTCTCACCGGAGCAGGACGCGCCTTTACGTCCGGTATCGATCTTAAAGAAGCAGGTCAAAAAGGGTTTTCGCCGGGTCGCAACGAGGTCGTAGATCTTGCTCGCACTTTTGCCGAATTCCCTTGGCCAATCATCGGGGCTATCAACGGTTTCGCGATCACCGGCGGGTTTGAACTTGCATTGATGTGTGACGTTTTGATCGCTTCGACAGAGGCTAAATTTGCAGACACCCATGCCCGCGTCGGCATTATGCCAGGGTGGGGGCTTTCGCAGCGTCTTCCTAGATTAATTGGCATCAGTCGCGCAAAACAAGTGTCACTCACCGGTAACTTTGTCGATGCCAACACTGCTGAGCGCTGGGGGCTCGTGAATAGCGTTCACAGTCCGGCAGAATTGCTTCCTGCCGCGTTGAAAATTGCTGAGGACATGGCCGGCTGTATGCCCCACATGCTTAAAGGCTACAAACAAGTCATCGACGAAGGCTTTGGCATGAATTTCGATGAAGCGCTTGTGATGGAATCTAGAAGGTCAGCAAAACAATCTGCCTCAGTGAGTAAGGAGAGTGTAGAAGCTGCAAGAAAGGCAGTCACTACGCGTGGGCAGTCGCTGCAATAATTAATCTGCACATGCATCGATTGCACACCACTCGCCAACTCTATGCCGCAATAAATAGCCTAACAGCGGTTGATGGTCAGTCGTCAACGAGTGCCAATTGACATGTCAATCTAGTCTATAAATGCTTCGAGCCGATCGAACGCTTCGATTAGAACATCTTCAGGCTGGGCATAGCACAATCGGAGGTAACCTTCTCCCGCGCGACCAAAAGCGATCCCAGGCGCAAGGCCAACACCGGTTTCCTGCAGAATGTTACGCGCCAATACCATGCTGTCACTCGCGCCAGTGACGCTAAAAAAACAATAGAAGGCACCCGCGGATTCGATAAATTTGACACTGCGAATATTTCGAAGTCGTGAAGCCGCAAGCACATAACCCTGCCCCAATTGATCCTGCAACGCCTGCAGTCTATCTTCACCATCTCTCAGCGCAACAACACCCGCTTGCTGTATAAAACCAGGCGGGCAAGCGATATTAAACTCCGTCAGCATCGCAAGGACGCTCTCTAGCTGAGCAGGTGCAATGAGCCAACCCAGCCGCCACCCGGTCATCGACCACGCCTTCGAAAAACTGTTTATGGAAATAAACAGGTCATCAGGGTTTGTAATAGACAAAAATGAGGGTGCCGCGGAACCATTGGCATATAGTCTCGAATACACATCGTCCGAGACAATCCAAATCCCATACTTGCGACAATGCGTCAAAAGCGTCGACTGCTCCTCAATCGACATCACCCAGCCAGTTGGATTATTCGGAGAATTCAATACTACAGCTTGGGTCTCAGGCGTCAGGGCGCTTAGCAACTCACTCATATCAAGATGCCAGTGACCATCTTTTACCTCAAGTGTTTCCGTAACTATGTTCGCTCCGGAGATTTCGAACGTCTGGGAAATGTTAGGCCAGCCTGGTTCGAGCACCACAACTCTGTCGCCTGGTGAAATGATCGCTTGAGCAACAAGCGCCAACCCCTGAGTCCCCGACGCAGTGACCGTGACGTTTGACACATCAATTGATGCGTTGTAGATGCGATTGGTATAGCTAACAACCTCTTCTCTCAGGACCATTTTCCCACTGTTTGGTTGATAGAAATGGTCACCCGCTTCGAGAGATGCAACCGCACTAGAAACGATGTTCTCAGCACTCGGCCATGCTCCCTCGCCGAACCAAAGAGGAATAACATTGGGTTGGTCAAAACCCAGCTCAGCGATCTCCCGGATTTTGCTGACCGAGAGTGCTCCGGATCTGGCGCTAAGGTGGTTATCAAATTCTCTATTCATCTTTATCGGTATCTACTTTTAAGAGACTTCTTACGTGAGTTGTCAACGCCAGCTTGCAGTATAAATCATGCCCTGAACTGATACCCACACTGCTGGATATTTTTACATACGAAAAATGCCATTAAGAACCCGCGTGTTACAGAATACGCAACAAGCAGCCTAGCCTTGAGTGTTGAATAGGTCGACTACCACCGATAAGCGGTCGAAAAGCATCACATATCAGTGTTGATGCAGGCATTTTCCAACCATCGTTGCGCGGGATTATCGCCCACACATTGCCCGGACAAACATTTGGTTCTATCATTCAACTAAGTTGCAAAACAATCGCCTGCAACATCAGGTCGCTAACAGCGAATTCTGCTGCTAGGCGAGAATACTGTGAGGAAACAACATGACAACAATCAACACTGGCACGGAAGAACTGCTTTGTACCATAGACCAGCGGGTGGCTGTCATTACGCTTAACAAACCACACAAGAAGAATGCGCTGGGAGATATACTGACGCCGGCGCTCAGACAAACATTGCTCGAATTGGAGGACCATCATGAAGTCGGCTGTATTATGCTAACCGGCGCTGGTGATGCTTTCTGTTCGGGAGGAGATGTCAGTGGCATGGGTCCAGACGCCAGCAATGGGCAGCCAATGACGAAAGAGGAACGTATTGAAAAACTGACGAACGCACAGAAGACTCTGACGCAGCGTTTGCATGAACACCCTAAGATAACAGTCGCTGCCTTACCCGGGGCTGCCGCTGGCGCCGGACTTTCAATCGCACTTGCCTGTGACTTAAGGGTGGCTTCCGAGAATGCGTTTCTAACAACAGCATTCTCGAGAATAGGTTTATCCGGGGATTATGGCTCAAGCTGGTTTTTGACAAGGCTTATAGGCTTAGCCCAGGCAAAAGAATTATTTTATCTCTCCGAGAGAATCAATGCTGAAGAAGCGAAGTCAATGGGGCTAGTAAATCAGGTTTTTCCTCAAGCATCATTTCGTGAACAGGCGCTTGCTTACGCAACAAAATTAGCCAACGGCCCAACACAGGCGCTAAGTCGAATGAAAAAAAATCTTCACTTGGGACTCGAACAAGGTCTAGCAGAAAGTCTTGTACTGGAAGCAACCCATCTTGTTGAATCCATGGGTACTGACGAATCGAAAGAAGCTATTTCCGCATTTATGGAGAAGCGCGCACCGAAATTCCACTAATTCTTTCAGACTGTTTTTTCTATACTAGGCCGGAAATGGGAATGGCTGCACCGTGAATCGCCGATGACTCCGAAGAACACAGGAATCCTACTAACGCAGCAATTTCTTCAGGTTTCACCCACGTATCAAAATCAGCATCAGGCATATCACTGCGATTTCTAGGCGTATCAATCAAGCTCGGCATCACACAATTTACATTGATTTTCTTTTCTCTTAATTCCAGCGCCATACTCTCGGTAAGTCGGATCACCGCTGCTTTGGAAGCTGTGTAAACCCCCATGTTTGCTGCCCCGGCCTCACCAGCCTTCGCTGAAACATTGACTATTTTGCCACCCTGAGCAAGCATCTCAGGCACTACAGCCCCCGCCATGTTCAGGATTGAGCGTGCGTTCAGCTCAAACAAAAAATCCCAGGTCGCATCATCTGTTTCGTGTACAGGGTCACCCATGAGAAACCCGCCGGCAATGTTACAGAGGATGTTGATCTCACCAAACTGCCTCAGGACTTTACCAACGGCTTCCTCACTACCTTCCCTGCTAGTCAGGTCACACGCAATATAACAATGATTCTGCGCCGGGTCTGGGTAGGCGCCGGCAAGCACCTCGTCGGAAATATCAAGTACTGCGACCTTAGCTCCACGATCTGAAAACCAGCCGACAACGCCCTGACCAAGCACTCCAGCACCACCCGTCACAACGACAGTTCTATTTTCGAATTTGTTACTTTCGCGCATTAAC
>CAJXBG010000193.1 GCA_913050215.1 uncultured Gammaproteobacteria bacterium | reverse complement strand
TCCTTTATTTGGTCAATGACTGCCATGCTGCTGATCTACCAGCTTACGCGCAATTGGTTTGATCACTCAGGCGCTTGTAAGGTTGGGTAGGGGTGATTCTGGCTTGTTTATCCCGGGGATGTTTTAGGACTGGATAGCTGGGATGAGTGTGAGTGGCCGCACACGGTGCGGCGATACGCCGCAAAGTAAGAGGACTTAAAAACGAAGGTCGTGTTGCCCTGCAGCCACCGAATCATCTAGCGTTTCCAGAAGTTTTTCTTTCGACACGGGTTTGGTGAGAAAGTTGGTCATGCCTGCCTCGACACACTGTTCCCTAATTTCTTTAAGCACATGCGCGGTCAGAGCAATAATTGGCGTGTCACGGTTTACGCCTTCCTTGGCACGTAAAATCTGTGTTGCCTCCAATCCATCCATTTCTGGCATTGAGAGGTCCATTAAAATTGCGTCATATGAAAATTTCTTTGCGAGCGCTAACGCTTCAAGACCATTAGAAGCCAGGTCTACCTCGTGACCAGCCGTTTCTAGATAAGTCCGTAGAATAAAACTATTGGCGGTAGAGTCTTCGGCTAACAATAGGCGATAGGCTCCTTCAGGGAGCGCTTCAAAGAAAGTCTCTGGTGCCTCAGATGCCTTGGCGTTGATTGGGGATTTGCGATGTTGAGCGCTGTCGAGGTGCAGGTCAAACCAGAATGAGGTTCCTTCGTTTGGTTTGCTCTGGTAGTTAATTTTTCCTTTCATCGCGAACACGAGGTGCTTGCTGATTGCTAGACCCAGACCGCTGCCTTGTTGCTTACGCACCAAGCTCGAATCAACTTGTGAGAACGCCTCGAAAACGTTGTCGCCGATTGCTTTGGGGATACCTATGCCCGTATCCGTTACGGTGAATCGAAAAGTATTGTCGGCCTCAAGGCATTGCAACGACGCTGTAACCTTACCTTGCTCAGTAAATTTAATTGCGTTGCTCATCAGATTAAACAGCACCTGTTTAATCCTGCCGGTATCACCGTAAAGCCATCGAGGTACGTCAGGATCTATATTTGCTTCGATGTTGATCTTGGCTGGTCTGGCGCCATGAGTGAACAGAGAAACAACGTCGTCTATTAGCGCATTCGAATGGAACCAATTAGGTTCTATCTCTACTCCCTCTGCTTCGATGCGCGCCATGTCGAGAACATCATCGATGACCCGCTTTAACGATTTGCCGGCAGTTTGAGATACCCTGATAAATTCTTGTTGTTGCTTCGTCAGACTCGTGCTGTCAAGCAGCTCAATCCCACCCAGTATCGCATTCAATGGCGTGCGCATCTCATGGCTCGTGTTGGCTAAGAAGTTGGTCTTCGCTGCTTCAGCTCGCTTCACTTTCTCCAGCTGGTCTTTCAACTCGTTATCGGCTGTCTTACGTTCGGTGTTGATTTCATCAAGAAAGTCAATAATGGGATAGAGGAGGAAAAGCAGGGCAGCGAATTGCAGCGTCACATCCATAGGGGTAAGCGTCCGGTCAAGCTGCAAGGGAAAGCTTGCGACCCAATTGAAGTAATATAAGCCGAACAATGCGATCGCAATCATATTCAATATGGCATATTTTTTATTGAAATAAAGCCAACAGAATACCGTAGCAATTAGAAAGCCGATGCCGCCAGTTCCCCACATCAGGTAGGCATAGATGTTGCCTACAGAGATGGAATTGAATATAAAAACGAGACTGAGAGCTTTTACATTGTAGGAGCTAGCAGTGTAGTGCAGCGTTGCCAGCCACAAGGTAAGGAAAATATCTCTGAAATACACGGGTTCCCAGCCGCTAAAGAAGTATCTAGAAATACTGAGCGTTGTAATCGGACATGAAATCAAAAATAGATAGAAAATAGTCCGGTCAAGATATTTTTTGTGATGCACTGTGCTACCGCTGAGTAAGGGCGAGAAAACAGTACGAAGTATACACTGACTGTCATCGTGTGAGTGTGAGGTCGATCACAGAAAGGGAAAACAAGCGCTTGCGGCTTCCTGCTATAAATTCGATAGCGTACCCGTTTGGCTGGTCTCGATCGTTTGGTGATGTCACTTCAGTCGGAAGGGGTGTCTACGTTAATCGAACCACCAATGCTTAGCAGTGTCCGTCCGCGATGGTGAAACTCTTTGGGCTTGGCATGCCCACCGAAGTCGTCGTGATCATCTAGGGTCATCGACGGTTGCCAGAGGCGGGGCAATCATCGCGTGCCGGAAAGTGAAAGTCATTGCCACCACCACGATCAACAACAATCCAGCGACACCTAGGAACGAGGACTCAATGTCTATAGGTGCGATGGCCCCGAGCAGCAGACTGGCCAGCAAGCCGTGATACATGAGACCAAACACGCCGATGGTGACGGCAGCGATTTTTGCACTCGTGGTTCCTCCGTAGAGGGGGCCCGCCACAAGCAGGCCAAACACGCCATAAAGCCAGAAACCTAGGTAATCAAAAGACGTGTAGAGCGAAAATGGAATAGAGACGTTCAGCAACCTCAGTAACGGGTCGGCCAGTTCGGCACCCACCGCCCCGTTTGAAATCGTCTGTGCCAGCAGCGGTATGGTCCAGACAGCCATAAATTTGGGAATGATAAACGCGACAACAGAAATGAGAACGACCATTGCAGCGATAACGGCGCGTAACGGGTTCCTTGTTGCTATTTGCCAGGCGATACCAAAGAAAACGCCCGACAGGCTGAGCATGGCGATAATCTGGTTGACCCAGCCGAGGATAAAAGTACCACTGTTAGCGCTGAGCCAAGCAACCCGGTCTGCGTGTTCAGCTGTATAACCACCCGGTGCATCCAATGGGATGAAAAAAGAGATAATAGTCGTCGCTATTGCAATGATGGCTGACCAAAAACCGAACCGATTGATCTGTAAACCCAGGGTTGTTGTCATACTCAAAATCTACTCTCCGTATCTGTTATCAATGAAATTAAGAATCGTCTTGTGCACCGCGCTTCTGTCACTTTCCCAGCGCCGGCCTTTGCCGGTAAAAAGTGCTTCACTTTCCAGCAAAGCCATTAGGCATAGGGCTTCAGCGCGGGGCGATTGACTCTCCTCTGCTTCAAGTGCTTTTTCTAGCAGCTGTAAGTATTCTGCATAGACATCTTCCAACAGATCCGACACCAGTGGCTCGACCTGTTGCATTGCCCAGAGTTGTGGCCATAGCGCGTCTTGTGCTTGTGCATCTTCGGAAAGCATGATCTCTGCTATCGCATGAATGCCTAGTGGGTGACCTTTGGAATTAACAAAAAGATCTCGAAACTCATCGCTCAGATAATCAACCATGGCGCGTATCAAGGCGTCCCAGGTACGAAAGTGGTATTGCAGGGCGCCGAGTTTCATGCCGCTGGCGCGTGCTAGGTGGCGCATCGTCAGGCTGCTGTAACCCTCATCAGCGATAATCTCGATTGCTGTTTGCAATATCTCTTGTTGACGCTGGCTCATCACTTTGTCGGTTGTCTTAGTCATTGGTTTTTTCCTTCGTACCTTTGTTAGGACCGTCTGAAGCCTTTGGGTACGACAAAATTATTTTTTCAGCGCTGAGCGCTGCGTTACACAGGCGCTAACTGGCGCTAATTTCTGCCGGTGGCTGGACCCGCAGCATTGACTTATCGGTCATCATAATAGAGCATGTCATATGACATGTAAACTTCTTGGAGACACTAGTGGCGATACAGATAACGAGGCGAGATCTACTTAATGGCATGGCGATTGGTGCGGTCGGCGCCATGCTTCCGGCCTACGCCGGCGCACCCAAGGTGAGGCTGGAATCATCAATGCGCCCAGGAGGTCCAGCTACATACTATCCTCCCACACTGACCGGTATGCGCGGCAGTCATGCAGGTTCCTTCGAAGTCGCACATGCATTAGCTTGGCAGGGGCAGAAACCGGATGCCTATGAATCATTGGATGAACACTATGATCTGGTTGTTGTTGGCGCTGGTATGAGTGGTCTTGCCGCTGCTTGGTATTATCTAAAAAAAGCGGGTCCTGAGGCCCGGGTTCTGGTACTTGATAATCACGATGACTTTGGCGGGCATGCCAAGCGCAATGAGTTTCACCACAAGGACAGAATGATCTTGAGCCTCGGTGGCGCGCAGAATCTAGACAACCCAAGCAACTACGGCGACATTGCCGGCAGTCTTTTGATAGATCTTGGTATAGACGAGGCAGCCATCGCCAAAATGGCGGCCAACACACCCGATGATTATGTCCTGGGAGGAAAGCTGGGTGGGGATGTTGGTCTGACTGTACCTGATGGCGACGAACATCTGACCATCGGCGGTCACTGGTTAAAGTTTTTCCATGGCAGAGGCGATTATCAGGCCGGCGTTCGTGATTTACCGATACCTGAAGAACAAAAGGATAAGCTAGTCGCGTTTTTTGGTGGCGAGAAGGACTTCCTAGATGATCTGTCACTCACCAAGAAATGGGATTATGTCAACAACACCAGCTACAACCAGTTTCTGGTGGATCGGGTTGGGCTTTCGGTCGACACGATACCCATATTAAATGCGCATTTACTGATCTTGAATGGACCCTCTGGATGGAACCACACAGTGCTGGAAGGCATACTCGCTGGCAGTCCAGGTCTCCGTGCCATGGGGTGGTTGGCAGACTTTGTCGATTCGATCGGCGCTATGCTGCTCGATGAACTTGCCGGCGATATTCGCATGTTCCCGGACGGAAACGCTTCTGTTGCGCGCCTTCTGGTTCAGAAAATGATTCCTGGCGTTGCGCCCGGTATGAAAGGTTTCGAGGATGTTGCGATTGCACGCTTTAACTATGGGGCGCTGGACCAAGCCGACCAGTCGACCCGTATCCGTCTCAATAGTACTGCCGTTGGTGTGAGAGAAGTCGATGACTACGTGCAAATAGACTACGTTCAACAAGGTAAGCCTTTACGTATTACCGCCAATCATTGCGTCCTCGCCTGCTATAACAATTTGATTCCAGCGCTATGCCCCGAGATGAGTGACGCGCAAAAAAGCGGATTGGGCTATGGGGTTCGGATACCCTTTGTTTATGCCAATATATTGTTGGAAAACGGACGAGCCTTCTCGGAACTGGGTGTGCAGATTACGCAATGTCCATATGATCCCTTCCAGTGGGTGAGCGCGGCACCGACGGTGACATCCGGTGGTTACGAGCCACCAAGAGGGCCCGATGATCCCATGGTCGTTTTTATGATGGCTTCCCCCACGCCCGCCGATGGCACCGAGGGAACAACGCGTGATCTTCTGCGTCTGGGCCGCCATAAAATCTATGCGTCCACATTCGATGACTACGAACAACAGATCCGTGAACAACTGCAAAAGATGCTTGGCAAGTATGGCTTTAACCATGAGGCAGACATCAAGGCGATTACGGTTAACCGGATTCCTCATGGCTACGCCTACTGGTACTGGGGTTTGGACGATCCGGAGTGGGAGGAGGGGCAAGCCCCTCATGAAATCGGACGCCAACAGTTTGGACGTATTTCGATTGCCAATACGGATTCTGAAGTCACACCACTCATGAACGCTGCATTCGATGCGGCGCATCGGGCAGTCGAAGAGCAAACCGGGTAATGGCTGCAATTTACTCAACTAATCAGTACTACGGAGCAAGACATGACAGCGCGTACTTTTAAAATCCTGCCAGATGTTGATGAAAAATCGAGCCCATCAAGGCTAATTCCTAAGGGGTGTTTCACGACGGCTGAGACAGACGAGACCACCATGCCTTTTCATCACGCAGATGATGGTTCGGTCTCTGCAGGTGTTTGGGAATGTCCACCCTGCAAGATGGAAATCCCTGCTTATCCGGTAAACGAAATGATGACGATCATTTCAGGGGCTTTGACGATCATTCATGCCGATGGTGTGTCAGAAACGTTCGAGCCCGGGGAAGTTGTCTTCGTCGCCAAGGGCTCGAAGATGACGTGGCACATAACCAAGCGGCTTCGTAAGTACTACATGACATCTGTGTGAATTCGTTCCG
>CAJXBG010000192.1 GCA_913050215.1 uncultured Gammaproteobacteria bacterium | reverse complement strand
ATCGCATAGTCTGTTACCGGTTGAACACCTTCTACATCGGTAACACTCAAGTATTGCGCCATGTTGTCAATGTTGGCACCGAACTTTTCTTTTGACTCATCATTCCATGTGGGGATGATTTGGCGCCATAGTGTCTCCGGATAAGTTACTCCAATCATACGGCCTGCTTGCGAGGTTAGCGGATTTAAAATTTGCGTATACCAGCCACTAACACCCGGAAGTACTTCAGCAACGGTCATGTCAGATTCTATTCCGAAGAAAGAAAGTGTTTCTAATGGGTGGCGCCATTCATCGCGGCCACTATTTTTGCTTCGGCGCTCATGGTTAATCACGTCTTCTAGCCGAGTCCCAGCCGCAACGCTAACCGCGGGTGCACTCTTCAAGATGGGATCGCTTACTTCAGTTGTAGAGCTGGTCTCGGTTTCGTTGGAGCATGCCGTGAAAAGCAGCGTTAAAGCGACCGCAGTAACTAGAGTTCTCATAATTTCCTCCTGACAAACTGTCTTATGTTTTCTCACCGTGTTGTGCGCATAGATAACAAAACACGTTACCATAGAAAACTAGCGCTTACATAAGGCTAATCCGTCTATGGGACATTGGTTAGTCAAGCATTGACCACTTGCTACTTAAATCTATTAGTCGAACTTAAAAATGCTAAAAAGCATCCTATTATGATGCTTTTGAAAAATCGGGTGAATGCGGGCTAAGATTAGCCTTATCACTGGTACTTTAAGCACGCAGGCATCAATGGATGATTGAAGAGCGCCTTGCTATGAGTAGCGTCTGAGTAGCAAGATAGTCGCCGCCGCCAAAAAACGCTTATTGATCGTGTTATTTTTCATCGAAGTTGAGTTAAAAAGCTGGGTCTGGCGCGACGTTTAATGAATAAAGTACGAGAGGCAATGATAACGAACAGCAAAAGCATCACTATCGCGCTAGCGCTTGTAATGGCGACACAGGTATTCGCTCAGTTAGATCAAGCGCAGCCTGATCACGTGGACTCCGGTATTTGGACAACCACATGGGCGACTGCAAATAGGACCATCACTGCTTTAGATGCACCGCTCCCGGGTATTAATAACGCGACGTTAAGACAGGTCGTGAGAATTAGCCAAGGTGGTCGGAAGATTCGCGTGTCGTTCACGAACGAGTTTGGTAACAAACCGCTCACCATCAACGAAGCACATGTTGCAAAACGAGATCACGGTGCTGCAATCATCCACGGCTCAGGTAAACAACTCACTTTTTCTGGCGCAACAACCGTTTCAATTCCCCCCGGTGAACGCCGTGAATCTGACGCTATTAATATGGCTGTTTTAGATAATGCCGAACTCGTTATCAGCACCTATTTGCCTGACGATATTACAGGCTCTGAATCGCCCATGACTTACCACGTTCGTGCACTGCAGACGAATTATATTGCGGCTGGTAACCAGTCAGGAGCAAGCGACCTTGCGTATTTTGAAACCACCACTACGTGGCATTTTCTGGCTAATGTGGATGTGGCTAACGATCGGCTAACACCAGTGATCGCAGCGCTTGGTGACTCAATTACTGATGGCGATCAACGGGTCGCACCTAACGAGCCGATCGACTTGAATGTTCGTTACCCGGACCTGTTATCTGAAGCTATTATCGCCGAAGGTAAATCGGCTAGCGTCGTTAATCTCGGTGTGTCAGGTCACCAAGTGTTGCAACTTGGGCAAGTCCCTGCTGAACGACTCGAGCGCGATGTGTTAACACTCAGCGGGGTCACTCACGTAATTTACTTGGAAGGCATTAACGATATTGGGTTGCCCGTCCTTCTATCGACATTAGGTTTTGCCACGCCAACTAATACTGCAGCGGCGATAATCGCTGGACACCAACAGATGATCAGACATGCTAAGAACGCGGGTCTGTTTATAATAGGTGGCACGTTAACCCCCTCCGGCGGGTCCTCTCTACCGGGCTACCATGGTGCGATCGCAGAAAGTAAGCGACAGAAAATTAACGCTTGGATACGCAATAGTGGCGCTTATGACGCCGTGATAGACTTCGACGCCGCATTAGCCGACCCAGAGAACCCTGCGTTAATGCGCGCTGACCTGAGTGCCGATGGACTGCACCCTAACGCGAAGGGCTACCAGGTGATGGCTAATACTGCCTTGTTTGTTTTAAATAAAATGCTACCTAACAAGCGACGTGAAATTGAATAATCTGTCCCCAAAAGTCGCTTCAGACCGCGCGCAGCTAGAAAGCCCGATATCTTGAATGAAGTCCTAGGGCAAATGCTTGGTGCTGGCGCTATGTTTCGCTGTAGCAATACTTGAACTGTCAGTATTGCCAATCAAGAGACTGTCTGCATCTGAGATAAGTGCGGCTTAAGCTGCCTACTTTCGATCGGCCACGCGAACCTCTCATCCTATTTTGCGATATGACGAATGTCTCCAGCTTGCTTGTTTTTATTTTTGCGTGTTAACTATTTTTGATAGCAGCCCCTGTGATTTTGGAGGATAAATGATAGTTGAAGAGGATGTACCGTTCAGCGTTGGTGAGCTGACAGCCGAGTGGTTGTCCCGTAGGTTACGTTCATCGGGTTTGTTACACGAAGGAAGCGTTGAGAAGATAGAGCTGCGCACGCTGGGTGATCAGGTTGGCTTCAATGGTGAAGTTGTCATTGTTTCTCCCACTTATGTCGCACTGAATGTAGCGGAATCTAAAACAGCACCGAAGAGTCTTGTGCTGAAAATCCCAACCGCGTCAAAAAATCGAATTCTTGGACAGACAATGGGGCTGTACGAAAAGGAGATAAGGTTTTACCGCGATCTGCAACCGATAATGAACATCAGAACACCAAAACATTACTGCAGCGCGCTTGATATCGCTGACGATCCGGATGTCATACTTGAACGGCTGCAAGGGATGAATCGTCTGCCAATATGGGTGATTCGCGGCATCATGGCGCTAGCAGGCTGGATCGTCACTGGGAATCCGCGAAAGTACGCACTACTCATTGAAGATCTCAGCGAGTATCGGATGGGCGATCAAGCAAAGGGGTGTTCCGATGACGATGTCAAAAATATCATTTCCACCCTAGCACAGATGCACGCTCAGTTTTGGGATAGCAAGGAACTCGCTGAGATGACCTGGATATCTCCCTATGCTGTCGTGAGCAGGATGATGCAGATGAGATATTTGCAGTCTGTTGGGCGCTTTGTATCTGAGGAAGGTGGCAACCTCACACAAGATCAGAGAGATATGCTCAACTGGCTAAAAGCAAATGGTATCGCCCTAACAGAGCGATTTGGTGAAGAGTCAGCAACGTTATTACATGGTGACTGTCGTCTAGACAATATCTGTTTTGATGACAAGGCCAATCAAGTGGTGGTTTTTGATTGGCAGACCATGCAAGCAGGTCCAGGCGCTGCTGACCTAGCGTACTTCATCAGTGCCACATTGTCAGAAGAGGACGGTGAAGACCGGGTCAATGCGCTCATTGAATACTACCTACAGGCTTTGAAACGGCATGGCGTAACCCTGAATCCTAAACAATTACGCTGGCAGTATGAGGCGGGGATGTTATTGATGTTGCATCGCTTGTTACCCGCGATCTACGACGGAAATATGGATCTCAATGCCGAGCGCGGATTGCCTTTAATGAAAGCATGGCTAATGCGCATTCTAAAGCGGTTAACGCCGATTGATCCGCAACGGCTATTAGAGGCCAGCATTCCCCGTTAGTGCATTGCTGTTTGCGGGATGTTAGGCGTGAAGATGTTTCTGCCACCCGTTCACAAAAATTAGTGCTATGGCTTCTGAGTCACTTCTTCGCTCATCTCCCATAAACGTTTTCGCGCGGCAGGATCATTCGCCTCATTGGCATACTCTTCAAGTTTGCATTGGTTGTAGTATTTACCTGTTATACCTTCAACCGTTGGATCACTTGCCAGCATGATATTTGTCAGAGCACCTTTCTGGGGAGAAATAAAAATCAGATCCAGCACCTTTCGCACTATCCATGGCATGTCGCGAGCGATATCAGTTTGTACTGCGCCGGGATGTAGTACGTTAGATGTTATTCCTCGATCCTTAACCCGTTCAGCCAACTCAATGCCAAACATGACATTTGCTAATTTGGATCGGTTATAAGCAGCCTGGCTGTTGTACTTCTTCTCACCCCTGAGGTTGTCATAGTCAATAACCCCTTTTTTATGCAACATCGAAGTGACAGTAACGACTCGGGCAGCAGTGGCCTTCTCGAGCTCATCCAGCAGTAAGTCAGTCAACAAAAAATGTGCTAAATGATTAACGCCAAATTGAATTTCAAAGCCCTCCTGGGTCAATCCCAATCCGCCTGTAAACACGCCAGCATTGTTTAACAAAACGTCCAAACCGTCGTAATTAGCCTTAAAAGTCGCCGCAAGTTCTCGAACAGATTCAAAGGAGGCCAAATCAACATCAAGACTCACGACGGGGATCTGGGCTTCGACGTTTATCTCCCTCAGTGCCTCTTCGGTTTTCTTTCCCGGCCTGCCTGCGATGACAACCTCAAACCCGTCTTTTGAGAGTTGTGTTGCGGTGACTTTACCTATGCCACTATTACCACCGGTGATTAGAATGCGTCTTGTCATAATCCTTCTCCAAATTTTGGCCTTCGTGTTACAAGTGTCGTTTTTCAAAAAATCAGGTTACTTATTACCAAAGATCATCATACTAAAATCACTCTTCAAGTGTTGTTGTCTGATTGAACTTCAGCTAGCTGAACGCGCGCTCGTATGCTTGGCCCGAGCATATAAGCCGACCAGAACACACCATAGAGTGATCCAGGCCAGATAGATTGCAATGTCTTGGATTGGGTTGTAAAGCAACGATAGAAATATTGCACGCGCGATGACCCAGCAGCCCCAAAAGGTAATCAGCTTCGGTAATTGCCAGAGTCCCAGAAAGTGCCAAGCTAAGGTCCCCGTAATGGCGAAGGTCATTAGCTGGGCGAGGGGTACCGTAAAGATAAAAAAGAGGTCGCCAGTGATATCCCAATCGGCGGGCATATACTCGACGATGACTCGAATAAACATAAGATCTTCAAGAATTCCATGGGTAAGCCCAAGAAAAACAATGCCTATCCAACTCCGAGTCACTTTGAATTTGCGCATGCTTAAATCCTCTCCAAGCCCAGATTGAGCAGCGGTCTAGCTGCCGCCGACAATTGCGCTAACTTCCTCAAGCACGTCTGACCAGTCTGCACGTGATCGGTAGCCTTTCTCCGCCCATTTAGCGAGAATTTTTCCGTCTGGTGAAAGTAGTACAACGCCAGGGTAGGGCACACCGTATGCAAATGTGCCAGGACCGTATTCTTGATTGCGAATTTGCCAGGCTTCGACATGTTCGCGTTCGACATCTTTCAGAACAGGGAAATTAATGTCCCATTTTTCATCAAAGGCTTGGATGATCTCGGGCTTGTCGTAAGTCATCCCGGCGATACCCACATCCAGGGCATCAAATTGATCTTTCAGGTCATTCAGTTTCACGAACTGACGAATGCAGAAGGGTCACCAATCAACGGAACGGTTGAAAACAAGCAGCAACCCGTTGGTGCGGCTTAGACTTTCCATATTCTGCTGCTTGCCGTCTTGATCTAGCGCCGATAGGAGAGGGGCGGTTGTGCCAATGCTGGGTCCCCAAGCGGCGGCATATTCGGAATCTGCGCAGGCAAACTGGGCCAACCCAGCCACCGCCGTAATGATGAACGTGCGGCAGACTTTACGTAGCCAACTCACTTGGTTTAGGTACAAGTCTTTCTCCTTAAATAATGTTTTTTGCCTGCCTCTTGTCGTCATTTCTAAAGCTGATTTCAAACGCGGCGATTGTCTTATCTTAACTATGGATAGTAATTTGTTTGTCTTGGTGTGTACATGCCGCAACGGTAAGAATGCTAAATCCGAAAAAACAGCGAGCTAAAAAAATGCGGTCCTAGCCTATTTTGGGTAGGCGAGAACGCCTGAATAGTTAGTGGTTGGTTAATCAGCGTTATTTTGAAATCCGGGATAA
>CAJXBG010000191.1 GCA_913050215.1 uncultured Gammaproteobacteria bacterium | reverse complement strand
CTGTTGGATATAGATTTCGATATCGGGATATCTGTCGCTCGGGCGATCGTTTTCTTCATTCACGCTAATTATCTCGTTATTACGCCAAGAGCCTGGTCATAATATTGCTGTAAAGCCGGGACAAGGCAAACAAATCTTCAATTTCTACGCACTCGTTTAACTTGTGAATAGTGGCGTTTTTGGGGCCAAGCTCGACAACCTGAGTGCCCGTTGGAGCGATAAAGCGGCCGTCAGACGTGCCGCCAGACGTCGACAGTTCGGTTTCGATATCGCAACATTCCCTGATTGACTGCTGTGCGGCGGGAATCAGTTCTCCGCCCTCAGTCAAAAATGGGTTGCCGGACAGAGACCACTCAATTTCGTAATCGATTGCGTGTTGTTTTAGTATTTTTTCGGTTCTGCTCTTGAGGCTTTTAGCCGTTGACTCGGTTGAGAACCTGAAATTGAATTGGAGATCCATTTCGCCGGGAATCACATTGCTGACGCCTGTACCGGCATTGATATTGGATATTTGCATGGTCGTAGGCGGAAAAAATTCGTTGCCGTCGTCCCAACGGATGGCAACCAGTTCTGTCAGTGCAGCCATACTATTGTGAATTGGGTTCTTTGCTTTGGTGGGATAGGCGACATGACCCTGAATGCCATTGATCCGCAGTTTTGCGTTGAGCGAACCTCTTCTGCCTGTGCGAATAACATCCCCAAGCTGCGCGCTGCTTGAAGGCTCACCCACCAGACACCAATCAATTGTTGTGCCGCGAGATTGTAATAATTCCATCACCTTGCGCGTGCCATTGATAGCTTTGTCTTCCTCATCGCTTGTGATCAGGAAACCGATACTGCCCTCAGGTTCTGGCGTTTCAGAGAGAAAGCTTTTAGTGGCGGTTAACATCGCTGCGAGCGACCCTTTCATATCGGCGGCACCGCGACCATGCAATACACCGTCGACGACTTTTCCCGAAAAAGGTTCGTGATGCCATGATTGAACAGGTCCGGTGGGCACAACATCGGTGTGTCCGGCAAAAGCAAAAAGTGGTGAGGAAGGGTTTGTGCCTTTGCGCACGGCCCAGATGTTGTCTACGTCTTCGAACCGGAGATGTTCAATTTCGAATCCCAGATCCACAAGGTAATCTGCCATCAGCTTTTGGCAACCGGCATCTAAAGGAGAAATCGATTCAGCGCGAATGAGCTGAACTGCCAAATCAAGAGTTTCAGTATCTAGCGCAGCGCTCTGTTCAGATAAGTTGCCGACGTTTAAATTAGTTATGGTCATGGAGCGCGTCATTCAGCGTGATGGCTTTTTGGTTGGTTCGGCACTCAATTGCGCCGGTCTGTGAATGTCGAATAAACAACATGTCGGATTGGCCAGCAAGCTCTCTTGCTTTGACGAGTTTGATGAATTTTTTATTTTCATCGAATACCTGAACGAGCGTACCTGCCGTGATGTACGTACCTGCTTCAATTGTGCAGCGATCACCCAGCGGGATGCCAACACCGGCATTTGCTCCAATTAGGCAATCTTTGCCGATGGTTAGTACTATTTCACCGCCGCCCGATAGTGTCCCCATCGTGCTTGCACCGCCACCGAGGTCGCTGCCTTCACGCATAAGCACGCCCTGAGACACTCGGCCTTCAATCATATTTGGCCCGATGGAACCTGCGTTAAAATTAACGAAACCTTCATGCATCACAGTGGTGCCTTCACCGAGGTAAGCCCCTAACCTGACTCTCGCGGTATGTGCTATTCGCACACCCGTGGGCAGGACATAATTTGTTAGTTTCGGGAACTTGTCGACTGATGCTACTTCGATGTGTCTACCCTCAATGCGAGCCTTAAGGATTGCTTCTTCCAACTCAGCTGGGTCAATAGCGCCGTCACTTGTCCAGGCGACGTTTGGTAATTTAGAGAAGATCCCCACTAAGTTCTGCTCGTTTGGTTTTACATATCGATAAGAAAGCAGATGCAATTTTAAGTACGCTTCCGGTATTGATGCGATTTCGCTGTCGGTCGCCATCATCATGAGAACCGTGGGTTGGCTAGATTTTGCTAGTTTTTTGACCAGTGTTGACTGAATGTCATCGCTGATAGCGTCTCCAAGCTCCGTCAGCATTGCAGCGTCGAGTTCGATTGCTTCGTTACCACTTTGATAGCCAGTAACAGACTTAATAGCGTCAACCAGGTCTTTTGATGGTTGATAAACGGGCGTTGGGTAAAAAACTTCCAGCCATTCAGAATGCTTATTTTGAGTGCCTATGCCAAAAGCAAGGCTAGTGAATTGTGAGGATGTCATGGATTGAACCTTGAATGTAAGTCAGGGGCTGGCCGCAGGAAGCGCGACGTGTGTGCATTATCTCGATTTTTGAGGCCAGAAAATAGTAGCAGACCCAATAATATTGTGATTTCTTCCCTGTCGTTGCCTAATTTATGTTGCGGGTTTTGTTTAAACCCCGAACAGCATCAAATTCTTTCTGTACAAAGCTATCCAGTTCATTTTCTATCTTGCTAATAAGGGTCTCCGCGAGTGACTCATCGTTCACGGGTTTTCCCTGTTGATGGGTGATATAAAAAAGATCTTCGACGCGTTCGCCCAATGTTGTGATCTTGGCACTTTGCAGTTCAATGCCGAGGTCTAAGAAAATCTGCGCAATAATGGATAGCAAACCGGGCCTATCGGGAGAGACAACCTCCAGAATGGAGTAATCTTGATTCGCTTCGTTCGTTAAAGTGACGTCTGGTCTGAAGCTGAACTGTTTGTGCCTGCGTGAGGCTCTTCGGGATGATTTTTTCTTGAACTGGCTATGGTCGACCAGATACCCCTTGAGCACGCGTTCTATCTCGCTCACCCGCTGGGTATGCTCTTTGACGGGTGTGCCGTCTGACTCTAGAACCACAAAACTATCAAATACAGATCCATTGGAAGAGTTTGCGATTCTTGCATCAACGACATTAAGTCTGAGTTTGTCAAAAGCAGATACTGACGCGGCAAAAGGTGAAATGCTCTGATCTCCATAGACGAAAATATGTGTTGCTCCGTCGGTAACTCTGGAGTTTGAATCATTTCTGACCATGACCAATGGGCCGCTTGCTAGATCGTGCGCCACAATGCCGGTCGTGTGCCAGACGATGTCGGCCACAGATTCACGGATAAAATAGTCTTGGTCTATTTTTGCCCACAATTTTTCTACTTCGACTGCTGAAATGCCATGTTCCTCGAGACGTTCAATCGCGTGTGACCGGGCTTCGTTGGCAAACTCTGCACGGCTGGTGGAAGCATCCATGCCGTGTCGAAGCATGCGTTTTGTGGAAACATATAACTGCCGCATCAGACTGGCTCGCCAGCTGTTCCAGAGGGTAGGGTTGGTGGCGTTTATGTCGGCCACTGTCAGGGCGTAAAGGTAGTCAAGATGCACCTGATCCTGCACGAGTTCGGCGAATTCGTGAATAACTTCCGGGTCAGTCGTGTCTTTTCGCTGCGCTGTGCTAGACATCGTTAGATGATGTTCTACTAACCAGCAAACGAGACTTGTATCCCAATCTCCGAGTCCATGTCGGGCGCAGAACTTTTTTGCAACCTCAATGCCAAGTTCGGAGTGGTCGCCACCCTGTCCTTTGGCGATGTCGTGATACAGGCCGGCAATATAAAGTAACTCGACCTTGGGTAAGCGCGGATGGATATGCGCTGCGATCGGGAATTTCTGCTCCTGGTTTTTATATCGGAATCTGCGCATGTTCCGCACAACTTGAAGCGTGTGCGCATCGACGGTGTAGACATGAAACAGGTCGAACTGCATTTGCCCGATGATTCGTCCAAATTCAGGGAGATAAGCACCCAAGATCCCATAGTGTGCCATTCGACTAAGTTGAGTAAACAAGTGCTCAGTGGATCGCAATAGCGATAGAAACATCGCAGTATTAGTCGGGTCGTTTCGAAAATTTTCATCAATGTATTGCAGACTGCTTTTTATCTGACGAACGGTTGAAGCTCGGACGCCTTCAATGGAGGCATTGTTTCCCATGATGACAAATAGCTCCAGCAGCGCCGTTGGCGTCTTTTTGAAAACGTTGGGCCCAGTGGTTTCGATATAATTGTCGCAAGTTTGAAAGCGCTCGTTGATGGTCACGACGCGTTGTTGGTCATTTGATCTCAGGATGACCTCCTCGAAGTATTGCAGTAGCAGGTCATTGTTCGCTCGAACCTGCATGGCGAGGCGATAGTAAACCTGCATAAATTGTTCTACAGCAAGTTGATTGCTATCTTCGAAGCCGAAAATGCCTGCTAGGGTACGTTGGTGTTCGAATAACAGTCTGTTGTCGTCTCTGCCGGCGATGATGTGCAAGCCGCAGCGAATTTTCCAGAGCAGACTCAGACTTTCGGAGAGCTGCTGACTTTCATTTCGTGTCAATATTTTCTGCTTGACCAGATCGCTGAATTTTTCGATGCCAAAGTGGCGATTTGCAATCCACATAATTGTCTGGATATCGCGGAGTCCGCCGGGTGAGACCTTGATGTCGGGTTCTAGACTGTACTCCGTGTATTCCGACTTCCTGTGCCTGTCTTTTTGCTCCGCGACCTTGGCCTGAAAGAACTTCTTCGCGGGCCAAATTTTCTTAATGCTGATGCGCTCTCGCATTTTTTCCTGCAAGCTTTCATCGCCGCAAAGTGTTCTGGCTTCAAGCATTGCAGTGACGATCGTGACATCAAGTTCTGCCTGAACACGACATTCGCGAATGGAGCGCACGCTGTGGCCAACCTCCAACCCGATGTCCCATAACAACGCCAAGAACTGTTGGATGTTGTCTGAATTGTCTGCGTAATTGTCTCTCTCTAGTAGTATGAGCAGGTCGATATCCGAGCAAGGTAGCAACTCGTTTCTGCCGAACCCGCCAACTGCAAGTAGTGCGATTCTGGCTGGTCGCCATCGGGTGTTACGCTCCTGCCACTTGAACTGTTGCCAAGCAAGCTTGAGAACGCCAGAAACAAGTGTACTTCGCTCGAGAATCAGCGATTCAGCAGGCGTACCGTCGTAAAAACCTTTTTCAATCGAAGCCTTGTTTGCCTCAAGCACCTGTTTAAAAACAGGTACATTTTCCTTGCACGATTTGAGATCTTCGTTGAGTTGGGATAGCAGTTGAGCAACCGGTGTAACCTGATTGATTTTAGACGCCATAGGTGATCTGAGTATTCTCTAATGTGAATTGTTAACTAGGTTATTCGCTCGATCGTGTCGTCACTGCGGTGGGTAAAGATTTCATAACCGGTTTCCGTGACGAGTATAGTGTGCTCCCACTGCGCCGTTAGTTTGTGATCTTTGGTGACAACGGTCCAGTCATCAGGCAGCAATTTCACCGCAGCTTTTCCCGCATTGATCATCGGTTCAATGGTAAATGTCATGCCGGCTTTGAGTTCGGCGCCGGTGCCCCGTTTGCCGTAGTGCAGAACCTGTGGCTCGTCGTGGAAGATTTTGCCGATGCCATGACCGCAATACTCCTTAACCACTGAATATCGATTCTTTTCCGCATAGGTTTGTATCACGTGCCCGATGTCGCCCAGTCTGGCACCTGGTTTTACCTGGCGAATACCTCTGTACATGCATTCTTTTGCTGCAGCGGTCAGGCGCTCAGCAAGAACACTGCCCTTGCCGACGATAAAGGTTTTGCTGGTGTCACCGTGATACTCATCTTTAATCAAGGTCACGTCGATGTTGACGATATCGCCATTCTTAAGGACTTTCTCATCGTTGGGAATGCCGTGGCAGACCACGTGATTAACCGAGGTGCAAATTGATTTTGGAAACCCTCGGTAGTTTAAAGGCGCTGGAATCGCTTTTTGGACGTCCAAGGTATAGTTATGACAGATTCGATCGAGCTCACCGGTTGTGACGCCCGGCTTAATATATTCCTCAATCATTTCGAGTTGTTCTGCGGCCATAGCGCCGACAGTTCTCATTTTTTCGATTTCGTCAGGGGTTTTAATGTTAATTGTCATAGGGTGATTGTCTCTGGAACATCTCTTGATTCAGGTCATGATATGGCAAGCCGCAGACGGTTTTCTTTTAAAAAAAGGCTGATGGTTCTTTTGCAAAACCGCTATCAGTTTTCTGTCAAAACAGCCGATGATTCTCTTCCAAAATCACGGATGGCTCTTTGTTCGAAAAAGTTGATGG
>CAJXBG010000190.1 GCA_913050215.1 uncultured Gammaproteobacteria bacterium | reverse complement strand
GGCCACATTCCCTCGCAGCAGCGTTAATTCTCTGAATCCAAAGCGCGCGGAACATGCGTTTCTTCACCTTTCGGTCACGGTATGCATATTGGCCAGCTTTTGTAACGGCTTGCTTGGCAACTCGATAAACCCTGCTGCGCGCACCGTAATAACCTTTAGCTTTCTTTAGAACCTTCTTGTGTCTGTTGTGGGCCTGTACGCCCCTTTTAACTCTTGGCATTTCATATCTCCTGACTGAGTAATATCAATTGTTTCGTGAAAATCAAAAGCAGTTATTCTGCTGAAACAATAAATAGTGGAGTCACTTACCCCTTCTTTCGCCCCTTAGGGCTAGTTCAAAGGTTTAATGACCGAGCATACGTCTGATTAATGGTACATCTGAAGGCGCAATTTGCTTGAGCGCGCGCAGGTGTCGTTTACGTTTAGTGCTCTTCTTGGTCAGGATATGATTTCGGAAGGATTGTCTGTGTTTGTAGCCGCCTTTACCGGTTTTTTTAAACCGCTTGGCCGCGCCACTACTTGTCTTAAGTTTGGGCATTTTCATACTCCGCATTTGCTGTGCAAATATTATGAGAGTGATTATCACTCTGGTTAATTGTTAGAGTCCCTGATCGGCCTCTGCTCGTTACAAGTTAGACAGTGATAAAGACTGACTAACAACTATCGCCCGATGCAAAACTTTCAAAGTTCACATCAGTGTTTAGCAATCGCAACGATTAAGCGAATCGATCGGTTACTCGAAGAAGTGGTTAGGCGTTTGCCTGACCTTTCTTCTTACCTCTGGGGGCTAGTACCATGGTTAACTGGCGCCCTTCCATTTTAGGAAAGAGCTCAACGGTACTAATTTCAGCAAGATCGATTTCAACTCGCTTCAGTAGTTCCATACCAAGTTCTTGGTGCGCCATTTCGCGACCTCTAAATCTCAAAGTCACCTTGGCTTTATCCCCATCATTTAGGAAACGTGTCAGGTTGCGTAGTTTTACCTGATAATCTCCATCTTCCGTGCCGGGACGAAATTTCATCTCTTTCACGGTGGTGCGACGCTGTTTCTTTTTCGCCGCAGCCTTGTCTTTCTTAGCTTCGAATACGTGCTTGCCGTAATCCATTAACTTACAAACTACCGGATCAGCATCGGGTGCAATTTCAACAAGATCTAGCTTTGCATCAGCTGCAGCTTTCAATGCTTCAGCGATGGGCACAATCCCTGCCTGCGCTCCGTCTGCTCCAATCAAGCGCACTGTTGTGGCCTGAATTTCGTCGTTCGTTTTGGACCTTTTCGAATCTTCTTTCTTAATTCCCATTTACTCCTCTAAAGTTGGGACGTGGAGTATACAGAATTTCAAGCAATTCTTCCCATTTTTTCTACATCATTGGCTAATAGTGACGAAAATTCCTCAACGGTCATTGCGCCAAGATCCTCGCCATTGCGCCTTCTGACGGCCACTTGGCCATTTTCGACCTCACGATCACCTATTACCGCCAGAAAAGGGACCCGCTGAATGGTGTGTTCACGGATTTTGAAGCCAATTTTTTCGTTTCTGGTATCCGTTTCGACCCTAAAACCTTTTTTGGCAAGGGCGTTGGTCACTTCATGGCAGTAACCGGACTGGCTATCGGTAATATTCAATACCACTGCTTGCACAGGCGCTAACCATACGGGCATCTCACCGGCATAGTTCTCAATCAATATACCGATAAAACGTTCAAAAGATCCCAGCATTGCCCTGTGCAGCATGACAGGTACCTGTCGACTACCATCCTCGGCAACATATTGTGCGTCCAATCGCCCAGGCATCGAAAAATCCACCTGCATCGTGCCGCATTGCCAAACTCTGCCCAGGCAATCCTTTAGGGAAAACTCGATTTTAGGACCATAGAAAGCACCTTCACCGGGAAGATATTCCCAATCTAAGCCTTTAACATCCAATGCTTCGGCCAGGGCAGCTTCTGATTTGTCCCAGACTTCGTCACTCCCAACCCGTTGTTCAGGGCGGGTTGACAACTTAATCAGAATCTCTTCAAAGCCAAAATTAGCATAGACTTCTTGAAGAACATCAATAAATTCAATCACTTCTGATTGAATTTGCGCCTCTGTGCAGAAAATATGGCCATCGTCCTGAACAAAACTACGCACGCGCATGATGCCCTGCAAGGTCCCGGAAGGCTCATTCCGGTGACACGATCCAAACTCGGATAGACGAATAGGTAACTCACGATAACTCTTTAAACCCTGATTAAAGACCTGCACATGGCAGGGACAGTTCATTGGCTTGATGGCATACAAGCGACTATCGCTTTGAACCGAGAACATGCCATCACCAAATTTGTCGGCATGACCCGATTTTTCCCAGAGAGACATATCCACCATCTGTGGTGTTCTGATCTCACTGTAGCCATTGGCAATTTGGACTTCACGCACATATTGCTCGATCACTTGCCAAATCTGCCAGCCTTTGGGGTGCCAGAACACCATGCCCGGCGCTTCTTCCTGCGTATGAAACAGATCAAACTTTTTGCCGAGCTTTCTGTGATCCCGTTTTTCTGCTTCTTCGAGTCTGAAAAGATATTCTTTTAGGCCGTTCTTATCGGGCCAACAGGTGCCATAAATTCTCTGCAGCATTTCATTATTGGAATCTCCGCGCCAATAAGCGCCAGCCACCTTTGTTAGCTTAAACGCCTGCAACTTTGATGTTGACGGCACGTGGGGACCCCGGCATAGATCCATAAAGTCACCCTGTTTGTAGAATGACAAATCTTCGTCAGAGGGAATGCTCTCGAGGATTTTAACCTTGTAATCTTCCCCAATTTCTTTGAAATGCGCCACCGCATCATTTCGGGACATGACTGACCGACTAACTTCGAGATTCTGTTTCGAGATCTCTTTCATGCGCTTTTCTATTTTCTGCAGGTCTTCCGGCGTAAATGCACGCTCGTAGGCAAAATCATAAAAGAAACCATCTTCGATGACCGGTCCGATGGTGACCTGCGCTGAAGGGAATAGTTGCTGCACAGCTTGCGCCATTAGGTGCGCGCAAGAGTGTCGAAGCACGTCAACGCCGTCGGCATCTTTGCTGGTGATAATTGATATTTCAGCGTCGGTTTCGACAAGATAGGATGTGTCGACGATTTCACCGGAGACTTTTCCAGCTAGCGCAGCTTTCGCTAAACCAGAACCAATAGATTTGGCGATCTCATGGATGGAAACAGCGTGATCAAAGGATTTCTGACTTCCGTCAGGGAGAGTAATAATAGGCATAATTTCCTCGCTTTCAGTGGTGACCCTTACCAAAGGCCACATGGTTTCAGCTATGTCTTTCTTATGTTTAAGCTTTAGTTTCGCTTAGATAAACGTTGGGTCGATCTCTTGCGTTTTATCGACGTGCTATGCACGTTTTTGACAATTATGTATTCCAGACTGCCAAGCCTACAGAATGTGCAAGCACATTCCCTACGGCGTTTCTATGACTTGCACTGCAAGTCTTAGAAACCTGGTAGGAACGGTCGGATTCGAACCGACGACCCTCGCCTTGTCGAGGCGATGCTCTAACCAACTGAGCTACGCTCCTATGTCAGATCTCTCAATTTACAAGTGCTTCTGTTATCAAGTACCCATCTGAAATTGTTCATACGTCGAACCGAGTTCAGCGGGCATTTCCAAGAGGCGCGTAGGTTAACTGAATCAAGCTTTTCGTGCAAATACACGCCGGAGTGAACTGATGAGATTCTTGTCGATACGCGCAAAGCTGATTTAACTCCTGACAAACTGCTGCCGCAATTCTTCTATCTGATCACGCAAACCTGCCGCCTCCTCAAAAGCTAGATTCTTTGCTTGCTCAAACATTTGCTTTTCAAGTGAAACAATCTGTTTTTCAATATCATCCGTTTTAAGCGCATTGCCCCGATATTTGCCCTTACCTTCAGCCACTCGACCTTTTTTGCCTGCCTTAGAAGGTGCATCGCGCGCGCCCTCCATCACGTCTGCAACCTGTCGTTTGATACCTATTGGGGTTATGTTGTGCGTCCTGTTGTGGTCTTGTTGTTTCTCTCTGCGCCGATCTGTCTCATCAATCGCACGTTGCATGGAATTTGTCACTCTGTCGGCATAGAGAATCGCCTTTCCTTCCAAGTTGCGGGCAGCGCGCCCGATCGTTTGAATCAGAGATCGTTCAGATCGAAGAAACCCTTCTTTATCGGCATCGAGAATCGCCACCAATGACACTTCCGGCATATCCAACCCTTCACGCAACAGGTTAATACCCACCAGCACATCAAACTCACCCAGTCGAAGGTCACGAATAATTTCTACACGTTCAATCGTGTCGATATCGGAGTGCAGATATCTGACACGCACACCGTTTTCATCAAGATAATCCGTCAGATCTTCTGCCATCCGCTTGGTGAGCGTGGTAATCAATACCCGCTCGTCTTTTTTGGCTCTTACGACAATCTCCCCTAGCACGTCATCCACCTGAGTTTGTGCCGGACGAATCTCAATCTCGGGGTCGACCAGCCCCGTCGGTCTGACCACCTGATCAACAACCGCATCTGCGTGTTCTGCCTCGTAGGGACCGGGCGTCGCGGATACAAATATCTTTTGTGGTGCCAGTTTTTCCCACTCTTCAAACCTTAGAGGACGATTATCGAGCGCACTCGGTAATCTAAAACCAAAGTTGACTAGCGTTTCTTTTCTGGATCGGTCACCTTTATACATCGCACCTAGCTGAGGGACACTGACATGGGATTCATCAATTACTAGCAACGCATCATCGGGGAGATAATCATAAAGCGTGGGTGGCGCCTCACCCGAGCCACGACCCGACAAATACCGTGAGTAATTCTCGATACCATTGCAATAGCCCAACTCTTTGATCATCTCAAGATCATAGCGCGTTCGTTGCTCTAGTCTTTGCGCCTCGACCAGCTTGTTATTTTCCTTCAAGAATCGCAGACGTTCATTCAGTTCATCTCGAATATCATCGATCGCTTTTTCAATCGTCTCACGCGGCGTCACGTAGTGTGACTTTGGAAAAATTGTGACTCTCGGCACCTTTCGACGCACCTCACCCGTCAGTGGGTCAAAAAAAGACAGCGACTCAATCTCATCGTCAAAAAGCTCAACCCGGATCGCCTCTCTATCTGACTCGGCTGGAAAGATATCGATCACATCTCCTCGGACTCTATAGGTTGCTCGCCGCAACTCGGTTTCATTGCGCGTGTACTGTAATTCCGCAAGGCGACGAAGCATCCAGCGCTGATCTACCTTGTCACCGCGATCAAGGTGCATCACCATTTTGAGATAGGAGCCTGGATCACCGAGTCCATAGATTGATGACACCGATGCAACCACAATTGCGTCACTGCGCTCAAGCAGCGCTTTGGTCGCGGAAAGTCGCATCTGCTCGATATGCTCGTTAATCGCCGCGTCTTTTTCTATGTAAGTATCTGATGCAGGGACATAGGCCTCGGGTTGGTAGTAGTCGTAGTAAGAGACAAAATACTCAACGGAATTATTGGGGAAAAATTCCTTGAACTCACCATAAAGCTGAGCGGCAAGCGTTTTGTTAGGCGCCATGATCAGCGTGGGCCGCTGAATGCTCTCGATAACATTGGCGATGGTGTAGGTTTTTCCGGAGCCAGTCACCCCTAATAGCGTCTGTGAGGCGAGACCTGACGCTATACCATCGATCAAACCTTCAATCGCTTTGGGTTGATCTCCGGCGGGTTGGTAGTCCGATACAATTTTGAGCTGGCCTGATTTCACGATCTGGAACCTGAATTCGAGTTGACCGCAAATAATAACCTAAAAATTACCAGAATTTGAGCGAAGGATGACGCTATAGTGACAACCATGATCCAGTTTATAAATGACGATTTTCTCGAGGAAGAGATGTTGACCCATAATCCCAAGCGCTATACAATTCGCACCCTTCGGACACGTCGTGTTTCGATGTCTCTTTAGAGAGAAGTTCCCCGATAGCTCAGTTGGTAGAGCAAATGACTGTTAATCATTGGGTCCCTGGTTCGAGCCCAGGTCGGGGAGCCACTTCTACAAAAGCAAGCCTCCCTCCCACCTTGCCTTTATTACTTCATTGCGTTTCTTATCATCACTGTTGGCACTGCTATCACAGCGACCAAGAAACAGACGATCAAATATAATCGCACGTGACTGAAGTTTAA
>CAJXBG010000189.1 GCA_913050215.1 uncultured Gammaproteobacteria bacterium | reverse complement strand
GGAACCATTCCACCTTAGACCGCTAGAGCAAGGTCTATTGGTACTGGCATTCACTTTGAGCGACACCTAACACAAACTCCAGCGCTGTCGTTCTAATTGGTATGACAGATAATGAACGCCTTATCATCACCACCGTCTGGAACGACATGACTTTACGGCTAAAGCTAGAGGATGATCCCTATAGCCTAACTCAATCTGAGCTAGATGGACTAAAACAAAACGAAAGGCTGAACGCAAAGATTCATGCGTTAACACAGGACGTGCTGGATCAACGCTTACAGCCAATAACCGCAAAACATCACGTATAACTTATGTGACACCCCAGGCATGGGCCACTGGGGATGCGGTGGGTATGTATACATGCATTCTCACGCAGATATTGTCTCTAAGAGGGAGAGCTTAATTAAACTTGGAGCGGCGCTCCAAACTCCTCTTTGAGTATACCTCATCCCTATCGTAAAACTCATCAAATGATGGAATATCGGTCCCAAGCTCAACCCAAGAAAGCTTACTCTTCGTAAAGATGTGCGCTAATGGCGGGAAGTTTTCAGCATTATCCAAAGTTGTTGTCTTAAACACCAATATCTGATCAGTGCCTATCGCTGCAAAGTGGCTAAACACTTGGTCACCACACCTCTCGCAACGCTGTATGGAATGACCGCTACCACTACCAGATGGTCCAACCGTTGTGATCAGCTTACCTTTATCCACTACAAAGTTATTTGCCTCTATAAGTGAATGCACCACGAATGCAGATGCTGTATAACGCTGACATAATTTACAGTGACATGCATGGGTGAATAGAGGTTCATCGGTAATGTGGTAACGCACATCACCACACGAGCAACCGCCTTCATGTTTTTCCATAACTCACCCCAAAATGTGTTGTGCTATCGTCTCACGATGACCTAACTACGGACCATAATCAACAATCACATATCGTTAGAGCGCGCTGTTGGCATTAAACAGCGATTACGAGTTATAAGTCAGGGTTAAAAGCTTCCCAGGAATGTGGATGTGCAGAAGAGCTTGAAAGTAAACACTAAGCAAAAAGGCCCCAACAAAAAGCGGGGCCTCATTAGTTCTGCTTAGATAGTCTTATGCGCTTGTGTCGACACACTGCTTTGCTTCTGCATCCCAAGCTTGACCTGTTGTGCAAGACATTGAAGCTTCTTGTTCACCGTGCATCCCGCATCCATTGGCAAGAGCAAATGGAGCAGAGAGAACCAAAGCGAACAGTGATGCTGTAATCGTTTTCATAGTTATCTCCTTTTGGTTGTACAACAGATGTATTGCTGACAGCATTCCTTACAAGAAACATATTGTCACAGCCTAAAACAAAAGAGGCTGAGCCACAGAAGCCCAGCCTTAGAGTTTGTACATTTACTCAGGGAGAAGAAATGTTACTCTCTTTACGCTACAGCTGAGCAGGTGGATCACTTTCTTCTCTCACAATTAGACTTCACATGACATAAAGCCTTTGCTTAATTTGAAATACCAGTAAGCTATCATGAATATTCATGGGAAATAAAAGGAGTGCGTTGTGAAGTACGCTGTTTATACAAAGTGGGCATGGGATAATGGAGTGCCGTCTGCAAATGATTTACAATCAATGATGAGAGGCTTCAGAGATAGTAAAGGAGATGCTTTTGCCCCTGAAGAAGTTCTATGGTGGCAGATAGATGAGACACATCATCAAGCCATAATAATCTACCCATCAAAAGAGATCGCAGACGCTGAACGCACAGCGTTGGAAGCTGCACGTAAAGATTCTGTACAAGACAATAAAAACAGAATGGTAGAGGAATACGTTGGCCCTGTTGTGATGCAGCTAACAGAATTGTAAGCCCCAGAGTAAAAGACACTATATTTTAGAAAACTACGCTGAGTTTTGAAATAGATGTGCTACTTCTTCTGAGTTGGATCACATGAGTTTTAACATGGTCTGTCGCCTCATTAATACCAAACGCTCATTAGACTGCCTGAATGAGTGAAACACCTCCACAGACCACCCTAGAATGGCTATCCAGCTATAGTGGGTGCAACAATGACGTAGACCTTAGCCAAAAGAACGATTTAGTATCTGTAATTATTATATAAAAATTTTCTTGGCGCCTGCGAAACCTAGCCATAGGGCCACTTTGTGAAGTTATGACGACCTGGAGAATGTTTTGTCATCCGACGCCATAAATGAGCCCTGCCCGCTTCAAGAGGGTTTACTCTGACAACCGATCTCACGGGGTGGTTCAGTTTCTGTGCCGCATGATGATTAACTCGAGAAACCTTTTACGGGTGTTCAAGTTTGTCTGAAAACACAGTTTGGTATCTCAGGCCTTTAATACTGACGACCGGCTGACAAGCACATTAAATCAAAGCATGGACTATTCCCATGTAGCCCCGCATAATTAAATCTTAAAGTGAGCAATATTGTTTAACGACAGGGGAGAAAGTAATGAAAATACTAAAACTAGCCTTTATTGGTGGCGCGATGGGCTTAACCGCATTTAGCGCTTCCGCTGAAACATTTCGCTGGGCATCGAATACCGATCCACAAACAATGGACCCACATGCAGTAAACTCTGCTCCGGTTCTTTCGTTTTTAAACAATATCTATGAAGGTCTTGTACGCCGAAATCAGGGTATGTCTATTGAGGGCTCGCTCGCTCAATCTTGGGAACCTCTATCCGATGATAATGGATGGCGTTTCAACCTACGTGAAGGTGTGACTTTCCAGGACGGATCCCTCTTCAATTCGGAGGACGTCATGTTTTCCTATGAGCGCGCATCGAGCGAAGCTGCTGATGTGAGATCTTGGTTCGCACCAGTAAAAGAGGTTCGAGTGGTTGATGATTACACCATTGATTTCGTCACCAATGCTCCAAACCCATTATTTCCAGATTCTATCGCTAACTTTATGATTCTCGATAAAGGTTGGGCCGAAGCAAATGGCGCAGAACTGCCTGCGCGCGATGCTGAAAACTTTGCCACCATGAACGTAAACGGCACAGGCCCGTTTACAGTCACCAGCCGCGATCCCGGAATCAAAACTGTTTTGACCCCAAATGCCGGATGGTGGGGCGCAGCTGAGCACAATGTTAGCGAAGCAATATTTACTCCAATTGGTAACGCCGCGACTGGCCTTGCTGCCTTATTATCGGGAGAGATTGATTTTATTCAACCGATTCCCTTGCAGGACGTCACACAGGTCGAAGGCCGTAACGGGTTTAAAGTTCTCGAGGGCGAAGAAACTCGGGTGATAATGTTTGGCTTTGGGCACGAACACGAAGAACTGCTTTATTCGTCCGACGTCACTGGAGCGAACCCATTTCAGGATGTCCGCGTTCGTCAAGCGGCAGCCCACGCTATCGATATAGCGTCCATCGACCGAGTGCTTTTCAGGGGCAAGATCGATGGGGCTTCACAATTGGTTCCAGCAGGAATATCAGGTTATTCCGAAGCCAATTCAACTCGTCCAGCCTATGACCCGGAGCGCGCCAAGGCCCTTTTGACCGAGGCCGGTTATCCAAATGGGTTTAGCTTTGGCCTGAAATGCCCTAATGATCGTTACATCAACGATGAGGCACTATGTCGTGCGGCGGCATCGATGTTCGCGGCTGTGGGTCTGAATGCTGAACTTAGTACCGGCCCCGTTCGCGATTATTGGCCGCAGCTACGTGAAGATGCATTTGATATGTATCTTCTAGGCTGGTCACCTGGTACTTTTGACATGGAACATCCGATCCGTTTTCTGTTATCGACACCAAATTCTGAAAAGAAACTCGGGTCGTGGAATTTTGGTGGGTATTCTAACCAACGCGTTGATACGTTACTGCCCAGCATCCAGCAGGAAATAGATCCAGAAAAACGTCAGGCTATGGTTGATGAGGTCGTTGCAATTACTCAGGCAGAGGCCGCGTATATTCCGCTTTATACCCAGCCGCTTATCTGGGCTGCCAAGGATAATATTGATCTAACGCAACGCGCTGACAACTTCTTCATGTTGCGCTGGGTTACAGTAAACTGATCCGAAGTTAGGGCAAAACGGCGATGGTTTATTTTATTGTGAAGCGGATGATTCAATCCGTCTTTGTAATGCTGGCTGTCGCCTTTTTGGCCTTTTCCTTATTTCGGTTCGTTGGGGACCCAATCACGCAGATGACAGGGGTGGAAACCTCAGTTGTAGATCAAGAACGCCTGCGTGAAGAGCTCGGATTGAACGACCCGTTCGTCTCCCAATTTATACGGTTTACCGGCGATATGTTGCAGGGCGATTTTGGCTATTCTTATCGTACCCGCCAACCTGTCGCAGATATGATCACCGAACGTGTTCCTGCAACCTTGGAATTGGGCGTCGTGGCGTTGATCATTTCTCTTTTGGTTGGAGTGCCTGCGGGTGTATACACAGCGTTAAAACCGCGCGGCATTTGGACCCAAACCATTTTGATGACCACCCTTGTTGGGGTGTCGGTCCCAACCTTTGTGATAGGGATCATGCTGATATTTTTATTTGGCGTTCAACTGGGCTGGCTGCCCACGTTCGGTCGCGGTGGCACCGTGCAAATTGGCAACTGGGAAAGTTCATTGTTCACCTTCAGTGGATGGCGTGCGTTACTCTTACCTGCGATTACTCTTGGCGTTTATCAACTGACCCTCACCATGCGTTTGGTGCGTGCCGAAATGATGGAGGTCATGCGATCCGATTACATCCGCTTTGCCATGGCGCGAGGTGTGCCAATGAGGAAACTGCATTACAAACATGCAATGGTGAACACAATGGTGCCTGTGATTACGATTATCGGGCTGCAGTTTGGCGGTGTCATCGCGTTTTCCATCGTCACTGAAAGCGTATTTCAATGGCCCGGAATGGGCTTATTGTTTCTTGAATCGATCCGCTTCGTTGATATCCCTGTGATGGGTGTCTACCTTGTGGTGATTGCATTTTTCTTTGTGTTGGTGAACCTTGTGGTCGACTTGCTCTACGTTGCCATTGACCCGCGCCTGCGACTTAGGGAACTGGAATGATTGCCTTTTTGAAGAAGTATGAAGGTCTGTGGCTGTTCGTCCATTCCCCATCGGCGATTGTCGCGGCAATGGTTGCTACACTCATCATTTTAGGTGCTATATTCGCGTCTTGGATCGCACTGGTGAACCCCTATGACCTAGCATCGTTCAGCTTATTTGACGGGTTATTACCCCCTGTATGGCAAGATGGGGCAAACCCGAAATACCTGTTAGGTACCGACGATCAAGGTCGCGATATGATCTCGGCAATCTTGTACGGCGCACGGCTGTCACTGATTATTGGCCTGTCTGCTTTGACGATTGCGGCCGTTATAGGCGTAGGTCTTGGTCTTGCCGCTGGATATTATGGCGGACGATTTGATGCTGTCGTGATGCGTATCGCAGATGTGCAACTGGCACTGCCCGCGATCCTAACAGCGCTGCTGATTGACGGGATTGCACGAGGCATTCTGCCGGCTGCCATTCAACAAGATTTACGCGTTGCAGTTTTGACCCTCGCCATTGCGCTGTCGCTTTGGGTGAACTTTGCCCGTACAGCGCGCGCCACGACTTTCGTCCAGATGAACAAAGAATACGTGCAGGCCGCAATCATGATGGGCCAACGCCCCTCACGGGTGATGTTTGTGCATATTCTGCCTAACATCCTTGGTCCACTTTTAGTGATTATGACCGTCGATCTGGCCTCCGCCATTTTGCTTGAGGCAACCTTATCCTTCCTTGGCATCGGCCTGCCCGCCGACAGCCCCAGCCTTGGCACGCTAATCCGCATTGGCATGCAATTCATGCTTTCCGGTGAATGGTGGATTTTGTGGATCCCCACGTTGTTCCTCATCGCCTTGGTTGTCTCCATCAACATCCTTGGCGATTTCCTACGTGACATCTTCAACCCAAGGCTGCGCTAGATGCTGACGATTAAAGACCTTACCGTCAAATTCCCGTCCCGCTTTGGTGATTTTAGTGCCATCGAGGGCGTGGACATGACAATCAAGCCAGGTGAAATTCACGGATTGGTTGGTGAAAGTGGTGCAGGCAAATCCACAGTAGGCGCAGCGGTTATTGGCCTACTGCAAGCACCGGGCTATGTCGCGAACGGAATACTGACGCTGGGCGATACAGACCTTCGTGATCTAACAGCCGCCCAAGCGCATGAGGTCCGCGGGGATCGCATTTCGATGATCTTTCAGGACCCGCAAACCAGCTTGAACCCG